>JBOFLW010000068.1:0-26341 GCA_051658065.1 Cetobacterium sp. | reverse complement strand
TAGGGGATATGGACTTTAAAGTTGCAGGAACTAAAACAGGAATTACTGCTTTACAGATGGATATGAAAATTGCAGGAATCTCTGAAGATATCATGAGAATAGCTTTAAAGCAAGCTTTAGTAGCTAGATTACAGATATTAGATGTAATGAATAATACATTATCAAATACAAATGAATTAGCACCAACAGTTCCAAGAATACATCAAATGATTATTCCTAAGGATAAAATTGCTGCATTAATAGGGCCTGGTGGAAAAAATATTAAAGGTATAATAGAAGCAACTGGAGCTACTATCGATATCGAAGATGATGGAAGAGTTGCTATATTCTGTCAAGGATTAGATGTTTTAGAGCAAACAATAACTTTAGTAAACGGATATGTTAAAGATGTAGAAGTTGGAGAAGTTTATACAGGTAAAGTAGTAAATATAGCTAAATTTGGTGCATTCATGGAAATATTACCTGGTAAAGAAGGTTTATTACATGTATCAGAAATTTCTTTAGAGAGAGTAGCTAATGTTGAGGATGTACTAAAAGCTGGGGATACATTTGAAGTAAAAGTAATTTCTACAGAAAATGGAAAAATAAGTTTAAGTAGAAAAAAATTATTACAGGAAATGGCAGCTGAATAATTTTTAAGTTAAGGGGGATAACACAGAGGACTTCAACCTCTGTGTTATTTTTCCGTAGAGTATAAACATTAAATTGAAGGATGGTAAAGATGAAATTAGGTTTAATAAGTTTAGGATGTAGTAAAAATTTAGTAGATAGTGAGCACTTAATAGGTCTTATGGTAGCTAGAAAAGGATTTGAAATGACAAATAACTTAGAAGAAGCAGAAGTAGTTCTTATTAATACTTGTGGATTCATAGGTGATGCAAAAGAAGAATCTATTCAAGCTATATTAGAAGTAGCAGAAAAAAAAGCTTCTGGAAAAGTAAAAAAGATAATAGTTGCAGGATGTTTAGCTCAAAGATATGCAGAAGAATTAATTGCTGAAATTCCAGAGATTGATGCTGTTGTAGGTACTGGAGAGATTCATAAAATAGAAGAGATTGTTGATTCAATTTTAATTGATGAAAAAATAATAAGATGTTCTTCTTTCGATTTCTTAGCTAATGCAGAAACAGAAAGAATATTAACTACTAATCCACATACAGCATATTTAAAAATAGCTGAAGGATGTAATAGAAGATGTACATACTGTATAATCCCTCAATTAAGAGGAGATTTAAGAAGTAGAACTATTGAGGATATTGTAGAAGAAGCAAAAGCTTTAGCAGCTAACGGAGTAAGAGAGATAAATTTACTAGCTCAAGAAACAACAGAATACGGAATTGATTTATATAAAAAGAAAGCTCTTCCAGATTTAATAAGAGAATTAGCAAAGGTAGAAGGTATAGAATGGATTAGATCATACTATATGTTCCCAAATTCTTTAACTGATGAATTAGTTGAAGTTGTTAAAACAGAACCTAAAGTTTGTAAATATTTTGATATTCCAATACAGCATATTTCTGGAAATATTTTACAAAATATGGCAAGAGCTAAATCTGGAGATCATATAAAATCAATTTTAGATAAAATAAGAACAGAGATACCTGAGGCAACAATTAGAACTACTGTAATAGTTGGATTCCCTGGAGAAACAGAAGAAAACTTTGAAGAGTTAAAAGATTTTGTTAAAGAGTTCAAATTTGATTATGTAGGAGTTTTCAAGTATTCTAGAGAAGAAGGAACAGTTGCTCATGATTTAGCAGATCAAGTTCCTGAAGATATCAAAGAAAGAAGATGGGCAGAATTAACTAATTTACAAGCTGAAGTAGCAGAGATCAAAAATAGATCAATGATAGGTAAAGTTGTAGAAGTTATGATTGATGGAATTTCATCTGAAAGTGAATTTATGTTAGAGGGAAGAACAAGAGGACAAGCTCTAGATATAGATGGAAAAGTGTTAACAAATGATGGAACAGCAAAACAAGGCGAAATCGTTAAAGTGAGAATAGAACAAAACTTTGAGTATGATTACATTGGGGCAATCGTAGAAAACGAAGTTAAATAGTCTTAAAAAAGGAGGGGTCAGTCTTGAATTTACCAAATAAACTAACAGCAATTAGATTAATATTAGCTATACCTTTTATATACTTTTTACAAGAATCAGCAAATGTTACAGAAAGTGATTTATATAGACTGATAGCATTTGGAATATTTATATTTGCATCATTAACAGATTGGCTAGATGGCTATATAGCTAGAAAATATAACTTGATAACTGATTTAGGAAAAATAATGGATCCTTTAGCAGATAAAATACTTGTAATTTCAGCTTTGGTAATTTTTAATAAGCTAGATTATATCCCTTCTTGGATGTCTATTGTTGTTATAGCAAGAGAATTCTTGATAAGCGGAATTAGAACTATAGCTGCAGCAAAAGGAGAGGTTATTCCTGCTGGAATTTTAGGAAAGTATAAAACTACAACTCAGATGATTGTTATTATAATTATGTTATTCTTTGGTTTAGGAAGTAATCCTGAAAAAATAGAATTATATAAAACTATCTATTTTTATATGACTCTAATACCTGTTATTTTAACTATTTGGTCTGGTTGGGAATATTCAATTAAAGCAAAACATTATTTTTTAGGCGATGAATAGGGAGATGAAATGGGATTAATTTACACAATTATAAATTTAACTTTTGAAGTTATTAAAATACTTATTTTAATAAGAATAGTAATCTCTTGGCTAGCACCACATTCAAGAAATGATTTTACAAATCTCGTTTATGGTTTAACAGAGCCAATATTAAAACCGTTTAGAACTTTAATACCAATGGGAAATACAAGAATAGATTTATCACCATTATTGGCATATTTTGCTTTGAAGATTCTAAGATATATTATTTTTTATTTATTATAATTTAGAATAGAGAGGCCTTGGCTTCTCTATTTTTTGTAGGAGGAACAAAATGCACGAATTAGAAAGCGAATATCACATACCAGTATTATATTATGAATCATTAGAAAATTTAGTGATTAAAAAAGATGGAGTTTATGTTGACTGTACTTTAGGAGGAGGAGGACACTCTGAAGGTATATTAAGAGAGATTGATGATAACGGAAGATTAATTTCTATAGACCAAGATGACCAAGCAATAGAATTTGCTAAAAAAAGATTAGAAAAATATGGTAAAAAATGGTCTGTATTTAAAAATAACTTTGAAAATATTGAAACAGTACTTTATATGGCTGGAGTAGATAAAGTAACAGGAATACTTATGGATATAGGAGTATCTTCAACTCAATTAGATGATCCAGAAAGAGGATTCTCTTATAGATATGATACAAGACTTGATATGAGAATGAATAGAAGTTCTGAATTATCAGCATATGAAGTTGTAAATGATTATGAAGAGGGAAAACTAGTTAAAATTTTCTTCGAATATGGTGAAGATAGATTTGCTAGAAAAGTTGCAAGACTTATTTGTCAAAGAAGAGAGGAAAAGCCAATCGAAACAACTGGTGAACTTGTAGATATAATAAGAAAAGCATACCCACCAAGAAGTGAAAAGCATCCAGCTAAAAAAGTTTTCCAAGCTATTAGAATAGAGGTTAATAGAGAGCTAGAAGTTTTACAAAATGCAATTACAAAATGTTTTGAAAGCTTAGAAAAAGGTGGACGTTTAGGTATTATAACATTCCATTCTTTAGAGGATAGAATTGTAAAAAATATGTTCAGAGATTTATGCACAGGATGTAAATGTCCTATAGAACTACCAATTTGTGTTTGTAATGAAAAACCCAAAGGGAAATTAGTAAATAGAAAACCTATAATTTCAGGTAAAAATGAACTTGATTTTAATAATAGAGCTCACTCAGCTAAATTAAGAGTTATTGAAAAATTATAAACTACTAAAAGGAGAAACCTAATGAAAAAGAAAAAAGTTTTATTAACTACAGTTGGTATAATTTTAATCTGGTCATTTTACGGTTATCTTATAAGAACAATATCATATTTGGAAAAAAACAATTTGAAATTGGAAAGAGAACTTAAAGAGTTAGAAAAAGAAAAAAGTAAAAGAATATATGAGTATGATTTACTTATGGATTTGAGAAAAATAGAGCAAGAGATGAATAAAAAGAAAAATATGATCATATCAGAAAAAATAAATTTCTTTAAAATAGAAGATGGCTCTTTTTAAAAGAATAGGAGAGTGTTTATGAAATTAGGAAAAGGTGAAATAGTAGAAGTTAAGATAGAAAAAATAGTATATGGTGGAGAGGGATTAGGATACTACAATAATGAATTTGCTATATTTGTTCCAATGTCTGTACCTGGAGATGTTGTAAAAGCAGAAATAATATCTTTAAAAAAGAGTTATGGAAGAGCTTTGATAAAAGAGATAATTACACCAGGAACAGAAAGAATTAAAAATCTTGATTATATAACTTTTGAAGACTTCCAAGGTTGTGATTTTGGAATGTTAAATTATGAAGCACAGATTAAATATAAAAAAGATATGGTAGAAGATGTAATTAGAAGAATTGGTAAAAACAGTGAAGTTTTAGTTGAAAATACTTTAGAGTCTCCAGTAGAAAAAAATTATAGAAACAAAGTAATTGAACCATTTTCTTTAAATGGAAAAGAGATAATAACTGGATTCTTCAAAAGAAAAAGTCATGATGTTTTCGAAGTTGAAGATAATATGCTTAATTCTGTTCTAGGAAATAAGATAATTACAGAATTAAAAGCTGTTTTAAATGAAAAAAGAATTAGTGTATATAATGAAAAAAATCATGATGGTTTATTAAGACATGTAATGGTTAGAACAAATTCATTTAATGAAGCTATGTTGGTATTAGTTATAAATGATAGTAAAGTAAACGAAACTATAAAATCTATTTTAAAAGATTTAGAAAATAAATTCACTGAAATTGCATCAGTTTATGTTTCTTTAAATGATAGAAGAACAAATGTAGCTTTAGGAAGTAAAAATATTCTTATTTCAGGGTCTGAAAGTATTAAAGAGGATATATCAGGAATACATTTTAATATTTCACCAACTTCATTTTTCCAAATAAATATAGAGCAAACAAAAAGATTGTATGATTTAGCAATTAGTATGTTCTACAATATACAGGATAAAACAATTGTAGATGCTTATGCTGGAACAGGTACAATAGGAATGATATTATCTAAAAATGCAAAAAAAGTATATTCAATAGAGATAATAGAATCTGCTGTAAAAGATGGAGTGAAAACTGCAAAAGAAAACAAAATTGAAAACGTAGAATTTTTATGTGGAGATGCAAATAAAGAGTTAGGAAAATTAATAAAAAAAGAATCTGTTGATTCAATAATATTAGACCCTCCTAGAAAAGGAATCGATGAAGAGAGTCTTTTAAATATAGCAAAAGTTGGAATAAAAGAGATTATATATATATCTTGTAATCCTTCAACATTTGCAAGAGACATAGAGATATTAGAGAGAGAAGGATATAGCTTAGTAAGAGTGAAACCAGTAGATATGTTCCCTCAGACTAGTCATATAGAAGTAGTTGGAAGATTGGTAAAAAAATAGGAGGATTTTATGGAGAATTTCTTAATATTTTCAATAATTGCATATATATTTGGTTCATTACCTTGTGGAGTGTGGGTAGGAAAAAGCACTAAGAATATTGACATAAGAGAACATGGAAGTAAAAATTCAGGTGCAACAAATGCTTATAGAATTTTAGGTCCAAAGTATGGTATAATAGTACTTATATTAGACGCTTTAAAAGGTTATATTCCTCTTTATTTAGGGAGTAAATTTGGAGTAGCTAATGAATATATAATATTGTTAGGATTAGTAGCAATATTAGGACATACATTTTCATTCTTTTTAAATTTTAAAGGTGGAAAAGGTGTTGCAACAAGCTTAGGTGTATTTCTTTTTTTAATGCCAAAAGTTGTAGGCGTATTGGTTTTGATCTTTATATTGGTTGTTGGATTTAGTAAATATATCTCGTTAGGTTCAGTTATATGCTCTGGATTACTTCCTTTTTTAGCATATTTTTTACCGATAGGAGAGAATGTACCAAGAATACCATTAGTTATAATTTCCTTTATAGTGGGAGCATTTGTAATATACAAGCACAAAGCTAACATTCAAAGACTTATAAAAGGTCAAGAAAATAAATTTAATTTAAAGTAAGGAGATAAATTAAGTGGAAAAAGTAGTTGTAATAGGAGCAGGAAGCTGGGGAACAGCTTTAGGTATGATTTTAGCAACAAAAGGTTATGATGTTACTATGTGGGAACATAATAAGGACATTGCTGAAAAATTAATATTAGAAAAAGAAAATAAAAGATTACTTCCAGGAATTAAGTTTCCAGAAAACTTAAAAACTACATGGAAACTTGAAAATCTTTTATCAGATGTTAAATATGTTATTTTTTCTGTACCTTCACAAGTCTTGAGAGGAGTTATGTCTAAAATTTCTTCACAAATTGAAGAGGATATGATTTTAATCAATACAGCTAAAGGAATTGAAATTTATAGTGGTGAAACTTTATCTCATGTAATGAAAGATGAAATAAAAGGTAAATATCATAAAAATATAGTTATTTTATCAGGTCCAACTCATGCTGAAGAGGTAGCTCAAGGGTTACCAACAACAATAGTTGCAGCTGGTGAAATTCAAAATGCAAAAAAAGTTCAAGAACTGTTCAATACTGAAAATTTTAGAGTTTATGTAAGCCAAGATATTGCTGGAGTAGAACTAGGTGGAGCAGTTAAAAATTGCTTAGCAATAGGAGCAGGAATTGCGGATGGCTTAGGTTATGGAGATAATGCTAAAGCAGCTTTAATAACAAGAGGAATAGCAGAAATGATAAGATTTGGTAAAGTTATGGGAGCTAATGAACGTACATTTTCTGGTTTAACTGGGATTGGGGACCTAGTTGTAACATGTGCAAGCCAACATAGTAGAAATAGGCATGTTGGTGAAAGACTTGGACAAGGTGAAAAAATAGAGGATATTTTAAATAGCATGATAATGGTAGCGGAAGGTGTACCAACAGTAAAAGCAGTTTATGCAAAAAAAGTTGAGTTAGGTATAAGTATGCCAATTGTAGAAGCTATTTACTCTATTATATATGAGGGAGCAGATACAAAAGAAAAAGTAAAAGAACTTATGACAAGAGAGTTAAAAGAAGAGTTTTATTAAAATTAAAAAAGATACAATAAACACAAGAATTCTGATTTTGTAGAAAACATACTAAAAGGGGCACGGGGTATATATGACAGAGAAAGATTTGGTTTCGTTTTATCTAGATGATATAAAAAAGTATGAAGTGTTGAGTAAAGAAGAGGAAGTATCATTATTAAGAAAAGCAAAAAATGGTAATATTGAAGCAAGAGAAAAATTAATAGTTTGTAACTTAAGATTGGTAGTAAATGTGGCTAAAAAATATAGCAATAAAGGTATGAGTTTTATAGATTTGATAAGTGAAGGAAATTTTGGGCTTATTCATGCTATTGAAAAATTTGATATTGAAAAAGGTTATAGATTTTCAACATATGCTGTCTGGTGGATAAAACAAGCTATAACGAAAGCTATAATTTGTAAAGGACGAGAAATACGAATACCATCTTATAAACATGACATGCTAAATAAAATAAATAAATTTATAATGGATAATGTTATGACAAAAGGTGATTATCCAAGTATTTATGAAATTTCAGATAAATTAGATATAAATTTAGAAAAAGTTCAAGATTTAATGATAGAATTTCAAGAAACAGTATCTTTAAGTTCTCCAATAGGTGAGGATATTTGTTTAGAGGATACAATTGCAAGTGAAGTACATAATGATTTAGAAAACAATATCATAAGAGCTATAAGTACAGAACAGATTGATAATATTTTAAATAAATTAAATGATCGAGAAAAACAAATTTTGAAATTAAGATTTGGATTTGATGGAAATCAGATTCATACTTTAGAAGATATTGGACAAAGCTTTAGTATTACAAGAGAACGTGTTAGGCAAATAGAGCAAAAGACACTTGAAAAATTAAGAAAACGTTATAGTGACTTATTAAAAGGAAACTATTACTATTAAAAGCAAGGAGGATTAACAATTGATTTTAAAAGTTAATAGAGTGGATTTTTTAAAAAAAATAAAAATAGTAGAAAAAGCCATAAATGAAAATAAAATAAGACCAATAATATCATATGTTTATATAGAAACAAGAGAAAATAAGCTTTGGTTTTGTGGAACAAATTTAGAATTAACAATATCAACACATATGAATTGTGAAATATTAAGAGAGGGAAAAGCAGTTTTCCAACATAACTTAGTTGAAGAGTATTTAAAAGAGATTAAAGATGAGGAAATTACTTTAAATATTGAAGAAGATATTTTAACAATAGAGACATCAGATTCAGCATCTGAATTTACACTAATGAACGCTGAAGAGTTTCCAAGAATACAAGAGCCTGAGTTAAATGAAGATGAGTTTCAGTTTAAATTAAAAAAGACAGATTTAGCAGATTATTTTGATAAAATTAAATTCTCAGCTTCAATGTCAAGTGATAATTTATCAATAAATTGTATTAGAATGGAGATAGAGGAAAATAAAATCAAATTTATATCAACAGATACTTATCGTTTAACATACTTAGAACATGAATATCAAGATAGTTCAGCAGATTTTAAAGTAAGTATTCCTATAAATACAATTGATGCAATATTAAAATTATTAAGAAATGGAAATGAGGAAGAGGTATCATTTACTCAAAAAAATAAACAACTATACTTTAAATTAGGAAATATTTCAATAGTAAGTAGAGTAATAGATTTACCATTCCCTAACTACAAAACAATACTAGATGCAAGTGGATATAATAAAACATTAGAAATAGATAGAGTTGAATTTGAAAAAATGTTGAAAAGAATTCAAATATTTGTAAAAAACAATTCAGAGTCTAAATTTGGAGCTATATTTACATTCTCTAATGGAAAAATAGAGATAGAGGGTATAGGTGAAATTGCAAAAGCAAAAGAGATATTATCAGTTAATTATTCTGGAGATGATTTAAAAATTTCTTTAAATGTAAAGTTTTTATTAGAGTTTGTACAATCGAGTAATAAAGATATAATTAGATTAGAATTTACATCATCAAATAGTGCTGTAAGAACAAGAAATATTCATGAGCAAAATTATACATACATAGTTATGCCTTTAGCTTTAAAAGCCTAGATTAATGAAAACTAGCTTGAAGTTGAGCTAGTTTTTATTTTGCAAAGATAAATTCTTTGTGGTATAATTTGGATAATATTTTTTCATTTAAGGAGAAATAATGAGCAAATTTTATATTTTGAAATTAATCTATGAATTCAAGTATTTCTTGTATTTGTTGAAAGAATTAAATAATAAAAATTCAAATAGCAATAATAGTGCAAAAAAATTTGTTGAATTTAATAATTTGAGAGTTTTAAAAATTATTAAAAAAAATAAAGTAAAAAAAGTAGCTATTTTATTGCCTCATTGTATTCAAAAATATGATTGTAATTTAAAGATAACAAATAATATTCAAAATTGTAAAAAATGTGGACTTTGTGATATTTCAAAAATATTAAAGCTAAAAGAAGAGTTTCAAAGCTTAGATATAAAAGTAGCTACTGGTGGAACATTAGCAAGAATTTATTTGAAAAAGTACAAACCAGACCTTGTTATAGCTGTTGCTTGTAAAAGAGATTTAACTTCTGGAATTAGAGATTCATTTCCAATTTTAGTTTATGGTATTTTTAATCAAATAGTAAAAAGTCCTTGCATAGATACAAAAGTAGATGTAAATAAAATAAGTAATGTATTGAGAGAGGTGGGGATAAGATGAGAAAACTTAAGCTATTTATAGCTGGAGTTTTAATTTGTTCGGGATTATTAGCTTCTGAAAAAGAGGATATTAAATTTTTAGACGAATTATTTATTCAAAAAAAATACTCAATGGCACTTCAAGAGTCAAATAGCTTTATTGCTAAATATCCTCGTTCTAAGTATATAAAAAATATTAGAATAAGAATGGGTCAAGTTTATTATGTGGAAGCAAAGTACCAACAAGCAATAAATACTTTAAATGGGTGTTTAAAAGATTTAAAATTAAATCAAAAAGAAATTAATGAAGCTTATCTATATTTAACAAAATCATATATAGGGTTAAAAGATTTTGAAACAGCATCAAAAGCTGCAAATTTTATAGATAAAAAAGATGAAGATGGAAAAAATATTTATGAAGAAGCTTTATTATCAATAGGTAAAGGTTATCTAGATAATAAAGACTATATAAGAGCTCAAAGAGAGTTATCATCTGCTCTTATTTTACAAGGAAAAAAATATGAAGATGTAGTACTAAATTTAGCTTTAGCTGCTTATAATAATTCACAGTATATAAAAACTATAATTTACTTAGACGAATATTATAGAGGTAGTAAGGTTGGAGTTAATAAAAATTTAGTAGATTATCTATATGGATCGTCATACTATAAAACTAATGAAACAAGTAAAGCTTTAAATTCTTTTAAAAAAGTTAAAGAAAGTAGTGAAGAATCAGAATATAAAACACTTTCAATATCAACAATGATAGAAATTTATTTAAAAGAGGGAAATATTAGAGAAGCTGAACAGATATTAAATTCATTAGCTTCAAATATCAGTTTATATAATACTTCATTAAAAAGTTTTGGAGATTTTTATTTAGTTAAAGGAATTAGTGATAAAGCTTTAGAGTACTATAATAAAATTTCTAACAAAGATAATGATGTAATTTACGGAATTGGATTGTCACAATATAGATTAAAAGATTATAAAGAATCATTACAAAATTTCAGAAAACTTTATTCAACAAAATATAAAAATGAAAGTATTTATTACCAGTTATCAATTGAATATTTAAATAAAAATTATAAATGGGTATTGGGAAATAGAAGTTTAGTTAATGGATTGAATTTAAAAAGAGAAGAAGAGATTGCAATCAATAATATAATCGCAAATTCAGCTTTCGAAGAGGGAGTTTTCAAAGTTTCAGAAGAATACTATAAAAAAAATAACAATATTCTTCAAACAAAAGAAACTTTATATAAATTAATATTAACCTATAGTAAATTAAAAGAAAATGAGAAAGTTACTAATTTAATAAAGCAATTCAATACTAGTTATCCAAATGATCAAGAATATAAAAAAAATCTAACAATAATTGGAACAGATAGTTTATTAAAATCAGGTCAAGGTGCAGAAGCAGTAGAGGTTTACAAAAAATATCTTGCAGAAAATAGAGATTCTGAAGTTGTTTCAAACTTAATTGAAGTTTTAATAGCTCAAAAAAAATATAATGAAGTTATGGAATATTTGAATATACAAAATTCATCATTAGATAATACATATCAAAAAGGTATTGCAACAATGGGAATGGGAAGATATGAAGAAGCAGATATGTATTTTAAGCAAATTCAAAATTCAGAGGAAAAAGCTATAAAATCTTTAGATGAAAAAACTAAATATAACATTATTAAAAACTATTTCTTATGGGAAAAATATGAAGATACTATTTCATATGGAGAAAAATATATAGTAGGAGATAACCTTTTTGCATTAGAAGATGTTGTTGATAAAGTTGCAATATCATACTTTAGATTAGATAATACTGAAAAAGCAAGAGAGTATTTTGAAAAGTTAAAATTAGTATCAAACATGGGAGATTATGCTCAATTCCAAATAGGAGAAACTTATTATACTGAAAAAAAATATTCTGAAGCAGTTGAAGCCTATAAAATAAGTGCTGAACAATCTAAAAATCAGCAATATAGAGAAAAAGGTTTATATTGGCAGATATCATCATTATATATATTAAAAAATATAACAGAATTCAATATGAAAAGTAAAGAGTTTATATCACTATATCCAAACTCTAAATTAAAAGATAACATTCTTTTAATGGAGGGAGAACTATATGGAATATCAGGAAATAATAGTGATGGTTTAATTACTTATGAAAAATTATATAATGAAACTAAAGATGAAGTTTTAAAAGAACAATCTCTTGTGAAGATAATAGAGTTATCACAAACAACAAAAAATATTAAAAAAGAGTTGGAATGGATAAATAAAATAACGAGTGATGATAAAAAAAGTTATTATATGACAGTTCATCTTCAAAGAGAGAATAAATTAGAAGAAGCAAAAATCGAATTGGAAAAGTTAGCAGAAACTAATCAATATAAAGATTTTGGATTGATAGGATTGGGAGATTATTATTATTCTAAAAAAAGTTATGATATAGCAAAAGAAAATTATAATTCAGTGCTCGCTTTAGATAAAAGCATGTATAAGGATAAAGCTTTATATCAAGTTGCAAATATAGAAAAAGAAACAAATCTTTTAAATGAAGCAGTAAGAAATTATACAAAATTATATCTACTATATCCAACTAGTAAATTTGCCCTTGAATCTAAGATTCGTTCAGCAGAAGGATATGAGTTATTAGAAAGCTTTACAGATGCAGAAGCACAATATGAAGAGTTATTAAGAACAGAAAGTAAAAACAAAGATTATTTCTTAGAAAAATTAATATTCTTAAATCTTAAGTTAAAAAAGCAAAAAAAAGCATCTGATTATTATGAGCAACTAAAAAGAGAGAATGTAAAACTTTCTGAAAAATATAAAGATTTTTTTAACGGAGGAGAAAAAATATGAAAAAACTAATTATCACAGGAATGATGGTATTATCTTTAGGAATTTTTGCAAATGAAGAAGTTGTTATTGATAAGCAAGTAACAGGAGTTAATAAAGAACAATTAGAAACTTATTCAAAGGACAATAATATTGGTCTTGATAAAAAAGTTATAAAAATTGAGGATACAAATATAAATGCAGATAAATTTAAAGATCAAAAGCAAGTTATTCAATTAAGTGAAAGCAATGATTCTTTAAATAAGAGTTTAACAGAAACAGAAACTAAAACTCCAATTTGGAAATATATAATAGGTGTTGTAGCACTAGTAGGATTAGGAATAGCTTTATAATTTAATAAACAAAGTAGGAGGTTTGAGATGTACTGGTTAACAAATGGTGGAATACTTATGTATTTTATAGTTTTCATGTCAATATTAGGTGTTTATGCAATTATTGAAAGAGCAATCTATTTTAAAATGAATGAAAATATAGATATGTCAAGAATAAGACCAATATTGCGTAATGCAATTGAAAAAAATGATATTAAAGGAGCTATAACAGCTTTAGGAAATCAAAAAAGTTCGACTGCAAAAGTAATAAAAGAAGTTTTAATATATTGGTATAAAACAAGAAGTACAAATGTTGAAACTTTAGAAGAGAAAGCTAGAGAGATTGCTTTATCTCAAATACCAAAGTTAGAAAAAAATATGTGGTTATTATCTGTGGTTGCTCATACAACTCCTTTAATAGGATTATTAGGAACAGTTACTGGAATGATAAAAGCTTTCCAAGCTGTATCAGTTCATGGAACTGGAGATGCTTCTGTTTTAGCAAGTGGAATATCTCAAGCTCTATTGACAACAGCAGGAGGATTATTTGTTGCAATACCTTCAATAATTTTATACAACTATTTTAATAAAAAAATAGATGACCAAATAAACGATATGGAAAAAGGTAGTGCTGAGTTAATAAATTACTTCAGAAAATAGAGGAGGGGGAGCATGAAGCTTAATAGAATTAAAAGAAGATCAGGTAACTCTTTAATACTTGAATTAACTCCCTTAATAGACGTAGTATTTTTATTACTAATATTCTTCTTAGTTGCAACAACATTTGAAGATGTAAATAGTAGTATAAAAATAGATTTACCAACATCTACTGTAAAAAGTGCTAAACCAGTTAATGAACTGCAGATAGTAATAACTAAAAATAGGGAATATTTTTTAAGTTATAAAGAAAATGGAACGAGTAAAAGAAACTCAATCAATGCTAAAGATTTAAAAGAAGCGTTATTACAAAAATTGGGAGAGTCAGAAGAAAAGAATGTTATTATAAGTGCTGATAAAAGTGTAAGTCATGGTATTATAGTAGAAGCAATGACAGCAGCAAAAGAGGCAGGAGCTACTTCTTTAGACATAGATACAGCTTCGCCTGGAAAATAGGGGTATATCTATGAAAAGAGAAAATAACGATTTTAAAATATTAATCATATCAGTGGTTATAAATTTTCTTATTTTATTTTTGATTCCAGGTATAACAATAGATAAAATAGTGAATAAAAAATTAAAAGTAGGATTAGTATCTACAGAATCACCAAAAAAAGTAAAACAAACACCTAAAGTTACACAAGAAAAAAATAATTCTTCTAAAAAAGAACCTAAGAAAGAGGTTAAAAAAGAATTAGTAAAAGAAATTGTAAAAGAAACAAAACCAGTAGAAAAAGTTGCTGAGGTAAAAAAATTATCTTTAGATGATTTAGCAAAAAATATTACAAAAAGAGAAACTGAATTTTTAGTTATTGATACTCCTTCTAAGAGAGAGATTAGCAATGATTTAAAAGATAGAGTATTAGATAAAAAAGATTTAGTAGAATCAAAATCAGAATCATCATTAGATTTTACTAAAAATATAACATTATCTAAAGATGAAGAGATTTTAGAAAAAACATCAGAATTAAGTAATAAATCAGAAGAGTTAGGTCTTGAAGAAGCAGAAAAAGATTCTTTTGGATTAAAAACTATGATTGAAAAAAATGGTATTGATGGACTTCCAAGTGGTTATAAATTGGGAGTAGAGGATGGAGATGTTGTTGCAAAATGGGATCAAAATAACAGAGAGCCAAGATACCCAGAATCAGCACAATTAAGAGGAATGCAAGGGAAAGTATTGCTAAAGATTCAAATAGATGAATCAGGAAAAGTTTCATCTGTTTTTATAGAAAAGGGAAGTGGAGTCCCAGAAATAAATATGGCTATAGAAGAGATTGCAAGAACTTGGAAAATATATTTAGCTAAAAATGGTTTAAATATAAGGGGAACTGTAACGTTAGAATATAGCTTTAAGTTATTAGGGGCTAATTAGAAGCAAAAATTAGAGGATGGTGAAGAGATTTGACTCTTTTAGGATTTAGATTAGAAAATGAATTAAAAGATGAGTTAGAAAGTAATTTTGAAAATGAATTGAGGTTTGCAGAAAACATTACTTCTTTTGTAGAGTTATTAAAAGAGAGAAAATATGAGGCAATTGTAATAGATGAAACAAATCTACAGCAAGATGCTTTAGTAAATCTAGTAAAAAAAATTACAGAGACACACAAAAGATCGGTAATAGTAATAATGGGAGAAACATCAAATTTAAAATTAATTGCAGGTGTAATAAAAGCAGGAGCTTATGATTATATTTTAAAACCGATTAGTCCAAAAGAGGTTAATAAAGTCTTAGAAAAAGCTGTAAAGGATCATAAACTTTTAGCTGAAAGAGTAGATAGAAACAAAAACACTGGTGATAAACTAATAGGGCAAACAAAAGAGATTGTAGAAGTTTATAAGATGATTGGTAGAGTTTCTAATAGTAGAATTCCTGTTCTTGTAGTGGGAGAGAAAGGAACAGGAAAAAGTAGTGTGGCAACAGCTATTCACCAGTTCAGTGACTGGAGCACAAAACCATTTTTAACAGTAAATTGTACATCTTTCCAAAATAATTTATTAGAAAGAAAATTATTTGGATATGAAAAAGGTGCTTTTGAAGGAGCTGTATTTTTACAAATAGGAGATTTAGAAAAAGCAAATGGAGGAACTCTGCATTTAGGAAATATTGAATCTCTAAGTTTAGATATGCAATCTAAAATATTATATCTTTTACAAGAGGGAGAATTTTTCAGAATGGGAGGTTCAGAACCAATTGAAATGGATATTAGAATTGTAGCTACAACAAGTGAAAACTTAGAAGAGCTTATCAATAAAAAAATGTTTATAGATGAATTATATAATAAATTAAAAATTCTTGAAATAAATATTCCACCATTAAGAGATAGAAAAGATGATATACCATTTATAATAGATCAATATTTAGCAGGTTGTAATTTAGAGTTACATAAAACTGTAAAAGGTGTAAGTAAACCAGCAATGAAAAAAATAATGAGATATGATTGGCCAGGAAATGTAAATGAACTAAAAAATGCTGTTAAATCAGCAGTTGCTCTTTGCAGAGGTTCATCAATTTTAGTGGAAGAACTTCCAGGAAATGTAACTGGAAATAAGATATCTAAAAGAAAAGGAGATAACCAAAGTTGGGTATTAACTGATTGGATAGAAGGAGAGCTTTTAGGTTTAAAAAATAATAAACAAAATAATTATTATGGAATAATAATATCAAAAGTTGAAAAAGAGTTAATCCGTCAAGTTTTAGAGATTACAAGTGGTAAAAAAGTTGAAACAGCTGAACTGCTTGGAATAACTAGGAATACACTGAGAACTAAGATGAATAACTATGGCTTAGAATAGGTTATAAACCTTAGGAGGAAATATGCACGTAACATTATATAGAAAATATAGACCTAAAGGTTTTGAAGAGATAGCTGGTGAAAAAGAGATTGTTCAAACCTTAAAGAATTCATTGAAATCGAATAGATTAGCTCATGCTTATCTATTTACAGGTCCTCGTGGAGTTGGAAAAACATCGATAGCTAGATTAATGGCTAAAGGTTTAAATTGTTTAACAAATGGAATAACAGATACACCTTGTAATGTTTGTGAAAATTGTATAGAAATTTCAAAAGGAAATTTTTTAGATTTAATAGAGATAGATGCAGCTTCAAACAGAGGAATAGATGAAATAAGACAATTAAAAGAAAAGATAAATTATAGCCCTACAAAAGGTAGAAAAAAAGTTTATATAATAGATGAAGTACATATGCTAACAAAGGAAGCTTTTAATGCTTTATTAAAAACATTAGAAGAACCTCCAGAGCATGTACTGTTTATTCTAGCTACAACAGAACCAGATAAAATATTACCAACAATTATTTCAAGATGTCAGAGATATGATTTTAAAAGTGTTAATTATAAAGATATGAGAGAAAAATTATCTTATATAGTAGACAATGAAAAGTATTTAATAGATGAAGCTAGTTTAATGGCAATACATGAATCATCTGGCGGAAGTATGAGGGATTCAATATCTATTTTGGAAAGATTGATGATAAATACATCTGATAAAGATATAACTATTGAAAAAGCAGAGATTGTTTTGGGAATAACACCTTTAAAAGTGATAGATGAATTTATAGAGATAGTAAAAAATTCAAATCACTCAGAAGGAATAGAATTATTAGAACAAATTTGGAGAGATTCAATAGATATAGAGTTATTTTTTAAAGATTTAGCTAAAAGGTCTAAAGATAGAATTTTAAAAGGAAATTTAAATGTTGAAAAAGGACTGGAAATTATAGATACAGTTTATGAAATATTATCAAAGTTTCGTTTTGAAGAGGACAAAAGGCTAATAGGATATGTAATTTTAAACAGATTGATGGAAAAAAAACAAAAAGAGATTATAGTTGAAAAAATAATTGAAAAAGTTAATCATGTAACAGAAGAGTTTAGCAATAATGAAAACGTAGAGTTAGAAGATGATACTTTAAGAAGTGCTTTAACTTATAATGATGTTAAAAATTCATGGGAAAAAATTGTAGATGAAGCAAAAAAAGTGAAAATAACATTTGGAGCTTTTCTTGTAAAATCTTACTTTAAAGATTTTACAGATAACATTTTAGTTGTAGGATTCTCAAATGATCAAAGTTTTGCAAAAAATATGATGGAATCAGAACCTTACAGAACTTTATTTATAGATGTTGTTCGTAAAGTATTAAAATCAAAAGTTGTTGTAAAATATGAGTTACAAGAGGTTAATAAAAATAAAGATAGAGTTGAAGGTGAAGATTTTTCTAAAAAAATAATAGATTTTTTTGGTGGAGAAATAATATAGCTTAACAAAACTCTACCTTTATGGTATAATTATCCTGATTCAATTTTAGGAGGATAAATGTTTTTCATTACAAGTATAATAATAGCGGCATTATTTTTAATTTCAGTATCTATGCCTTTTTTAAGTTGGACATTACCTTTTTATAAAATAAAAAAGTTAGAAAATTCCAATTTAAAAAATAAAATTTTAATTAATATATTGGTTATAGCTATAATAGGGTGGATAGATATAAAGTTTTTAATAACTTATTTTGGAGTTTTTGTGCCAATAGAAATTTTATATTACATATTTAAAAAATATGGAAATAAGATAAAAGAATTTGATAAAATATTTATAACTAGCTTATCAATTGGATTGTTAATATCTATTTATTTATATTTTAATAGAGTTGGATTTAATCTAGGTTTTGAAAATTTAAAAAATATTTATCTTAAAAAAACAACATTTACTATATCAGAAGTAAATGCAGCATTTGATTATATAAAAAATAATTTAACTTATTTAGTATTTAGCTATTTAAGTGTCACAGTATTCTTAACATATTATTTTTTAGATAAAGAAAAGTTTTTAGAATGGGAAGTATCTTATCTATGGTTAATACCTTATATATTATTATTTTTTATCCAAAAATATACTTCATTATCTGGAGTTTTTCTTCAAAATATGTTAGAGGTATTAAAAATAGTTTACAGTTTGTATTTTGTAAAAATAGTTACTGGCATTTTAAATGAAAAAGTTAAAAAGCAATCGTTAAGTTTTATTGTAGCAGTATTCTTAGCATTAATTTCTCCAGAATTTGCATTTATTTTTGGAGGGTTAGCTTGTGGAATTAGAATAAAAATAGTAAAATCAAATAGATAATTCAGGAGGGTTTTTTATGTCAAAAATACAAGTAATTTTAACAGCGGATGTGGCAGGACAAGGAAGAAAAGGAGAAATCGTAAGTGTTTCTGAAGGTTATGCAAAAAACTTCCTATTAAAAAATAATAAAGGAATTATAGCAACTCAAGAAGAGTTGAAAAAAATAGAAAATAAAAAAAATAAAGATGCTAAAAAAGCTGAAGAAGATAAGCAAAAATCAATAGCTATTAAAGCACAATTAGAAAGTAAAAAATTAACAATTACAGCAAAAATTGGAGATAATGGAAAATTATTTGGAGCAATTACAAACAAAGAGGTATCTTCAGAATTAAAGAAAGCTTTTGGATTAGATATAGATAGAAAGAAAATTGAATGCACTATTAAGAGCTTAGGTGAGCACAAAGCAATCGTAAAATTACACACAGATGTAAAAGCTGAGGTTATAGTAGTAATAAAAGGATAGTGAAATATGGAAGATATAGAAAAGCTTAGAAGAGTTCCAAGTAGTTTAGAGGCAGAAAGATCAGTTTTAGGTGGTATTTTTTTAAAGCCAGATATATTTAGTGAAGTAATAGAATTTATTAGTTCAGCAGATTTTTATAAAATGGCTCATAGAATAATTTTTGAAGTTATGCAAGAGGTATATAATTTAGGGCAATCTATTGATCCAATTATTGTGATGGATAGATTAAAAAGAAAAGATAAATTTGATGCAATTGGTGGAGAGTCAATATTTTATGAAATAATAGAAGAAGTTCCAACAGCAGCAAATATTCTTACATATGCAAAAATTATTAAAGAAAAAGCTACTCTGAGAAAACTTGGAGATATAGGAACAAAAATAGTAGAGATGACATACGAAGGTTATGAAGATGTCGATACAATACTAGATAAAGCTGAAGGAATGATATTTAAAGTAGCTGAAAGTAAAGAATCGAAAGATATAATCAGTTTAAAAGAAGTTGTAACAAATGAATTTGAAAGATTGGAACAACTTCTTCAAAATAGAGGAGTAACAACAGGAATTTCAACAGGATTTAAACATTTTGATGAAATGACAAGTGGCTTCCATCCATCAGATTTAGTAGTATTGGCAGCAAGACCATCTATGGGAAAAACAGCATTTGCACTTAACTTGGCATTGAATGCATCTATGAAAGGTGGAAAAGCAGTATTAGTATTCAGTTTAGAGATGTCAAGTTCTCAACTTTTACAAAGATTACTAGCTATAGAAGCTGGAATAGGATTACAAAAAATAAGAAATGGTTTTTTAGGTGAAGATGATTGGGGAAAACTAGGAATAGCAAGTGGAAGATTAGCAAGTGCTGAAATAAATATAGCAGATGTTCCAAATGTTAATGTTCTAGAGATTAGATCTATTGCTAGAAGATTAAAAGCTGCAGGAAAACTAGATATGATTGTAATAGATTATTTACAATTAATAAAAGGTACGAGTGGGAAATCAGATAATAGACAGCAAGAGATTTCAGACATATCAAGATCACTAAAAGGAATAGCAAGAGAATTAGATATACCAATAATTGCTTTATCACAGCTTTCACGTGCTCCAGAGCAAAGAGCTGATAGAAGACCAATGCTATCAGATTTAAGAGAATCAGGAGCTATTGAGCAAGATGCTGATATGGTTGTATTTTTATATAGAGATGATTACTATAATGACGAATCAGAACAAAAAGGTATAACAGAAGTTATTATAGGTAAACAAAGAAATGGACCGGTAGGAACTATTAATTTAAAGTTCTTCCATGATATTACAAAATTCGGAGATTACACAACTAAGGTTGATTAGAGAAAGGTGAGAAAAAATGAAAAGAGCAGAGTTATTAGCTCCAGCAGGTAATATGGAGAAGCTGAAAATGGCTTTCCATTATGGAGCAGATGCAGTATTCTTAGGTGGAAAAATGTTTAACCTAAGAGCTGGAAGTCATAATTTTAATGACGAAGAGTTAAAAGAAGCTGTTGAATATGCACATTCAATGGAGAAAAGAGTTTATGTAGCACTAAATATAATTCCACATAACAGTGAATTAGAAACTTTACCAGATTATGTAATGTTTTTAGAAGAGATTGGTGTTGATGGTGTTATAGTTGCAGATTTAGGAGTATTCCAAGTTGTAAAAGAGAATAGTAACTTAAATATAAGTGTAAGTACTCAAGCAAGCAATACAAATTGGCGTTCAGTAAAAATGTGGAAAGACTTAGGAGCTAAAAGAGTAGTTTTAGCAAGAGAAATTTCATTAGATAATATAGCAGAAATAAGAGCTAAAGTACCTGATATTGAATTAGAAGTATTTGTTCATGGAGCTATGTGTATGTCTATTTCAGGTAGATGTTTACTAAGTAACTATATGACAGGTAGAGATGCTAATAGAGGAGATTGTGCTCAATCATGCAGATGGAAATATAACTTGGTAGAGGAAACTAGACCAAATGAATATATGCCTGTTTACGAAGATGAAAGAGGAACATATATCTTTAACTCAAAAGATTTATGTACAATCGATATGATAGATAAGATTCTTGCATTAGGTGTAGATTCTTTAAAAATTGAGGGAAGAATGAAAGGTATATATTATGTTTCAAACGCTGTTAAAGTGTATAAAGAAGCAGTTAATAAATATTACTCTGGAAACTATGAATATGATCCAGCTTGGATGGAAGAGATTCAATCTACTTCAAATAGATCATATACTCAAGGATTCTATAACGGACAACCAAATGAAGATGCTAATAACTACAATGATAGAAATTCTTATAGCCAAACTCATCAATTAGTAGCTAAAATTGAAGAAAAAATTGGAGATAACGAATATATATTAGGTATTAGAAATAAAGTTTTAGCAGGAGAAACATTAGAGGTTATAACAACTTCTGGAAAACCAAGAGTTATTGTAATGCCAAAGATGACATTATTAGCTAAAACAGGAGAAGAGCTAGTGGAAGCAGCAAATCCAAACTCAATAGTTAGAATTACTTTAGAGGGTGGTTTTGAAGCCATGGATATGATAAGAAGAGTTAAGTAAATATTTTAATCCTATACGAAAGTGTAGGATTTTTTTTATTTGTTTAATTATTAAATCACATTTTTTAAATTTTTAGTATAAAAAAAGACCCTATATTTTATTATAGAGTCTTTTCGATTAGTTATTTTTAACTTCTTTTATTTTCTTTTCAGTTGCTCTTATAGCTCTTGGAATTAACCATTCTTTTTCATTTTCAGATTTAGAATCTTTTTTAGTGTAAATAGTTTTTAGCTCATCATAATAAGCTTGAGCTTCTCCACTGAATTCTTCTTTATCTTTTATTGGATATTTTTTTAAAGCGGGGAATTTTTCATCAATAATATTATTCCACTCTTCTACTTGAGATTTATTAAGAGATAAGAATAAATCAACATCTCCTGTAAATTTAATCTCTTTAATAACATCTCCAACTTCTAATTTTTTTATATTATTAAAATCTTTTTCATCTATAAACTCACCAAAAATAGTGTGTTTATTGTTTAACCAATCTGCTGGATAAAGAGTGAAGAAGAATTGTGAACCACCAGTTTCAGGTCCTGTATTAGCCATTGCTAAGATACCAGGTTGATAGAAATCTAACCATTTAGAAAATTCATCAGGAATAGAGTAACCAGGTCCCCCATCTCCTCTACCAGTTGGGTCTCCACCTTGAACTACAAAGTTTTCAACCGCTCTATGAATTTTAGTGTTATCATAGAATCCTCTTTTAGATAAATTTATAAAGTTTGCTACAGTAATAGGTGAAGCCTCAGGATATAAATAGAAACTAATATCACCTTGTGTTGTTACAAATGTAGCTCTGATATCGTTGTATTTTACCGCCTTAGTCTTACTAGTAGATGAACAAGCTGTAATTACAACTAATAACATCGCTAGAGATAGTAATTTAATGATTTTTTTCATATTGTACCCTCCTGTATTTACTGTTAGTATTATACTATATAAATTCTTATTTTACAAAGTACTTTTGTAAACTTTTTGTAGACAGAGTTAAAGCGATAGATAAAACTATTAATAAAACAGATAAAGCATTAACAACAGGAGAAACACCAAGTCTAATCATTGAATAGATTCTTAAAGGTAAAGTAGAAGAACCTGGTCCAGCAACAAAGAATGTAGTAACAAAATCATCAAGTGATAGAGTTAAAGACATTAAAAAACCTGAAATTATTGCTGGAGTTAGCATTGGTAATATAATTTTCTTCAATGTTTGTATTTCATTTGCACCTAAGTCATAAGAAGCTTCAACTATAGAATAATCAAACTCTCCAAGTCTAGATAAAACAATAAATAAAACAAATGGAATATTGAATGTTGTATGAGCTATAAAGATACTAGTTAATCCCAATTCTAATTTCATAGTAGCAAACATTATCAGTAAAGATACACCTAAAATGATATCAGGAATAACTAAAGGTAAAAATGTTATAATTTTTAAATATTTTTTATGTTTAAAGTTATACCAGTGTAAACCGATAGCTCCTAAAGTACCAATTAATGTAGATGTTGTACTAGAAATAATTCCAATAATTAAACTATATTTAAAAGCTTTCCAAATATTATCAGAGTATAAGAAAAGTTCTTTATACCATTTTAAAGAAAAACCTTGCCAAGCGCTTGATCTTCCTTCATTAAAAGAATACATAACAAGAATTACCAAAGGTAAATAGAAAAATATCATTGATAAGATAAAGAAAAAAAGTGATGTTTTTCTTTTATTCATCTCCAACCTCCTTAGATGTTTTATCTGCTCTCATAAATATTAAGAGAGCAATTGATGTAACTAAAATAAGGATAGCAGAAATAGCTGATGCCAATGGCCAGTTTCTAGTTACTGTAAGATGTTGAGCTATTATGTTTCCAAGCATAGTTGCTTTAGTTCCACCAACTAGCTTAGGTATAGCATACGATCCCATAGAAGGGATAAAGGTAAATAAAACAGCGGTAACTATTCCAGATTTTATATTAGGTAAAAAAACTTTCATAAAAGCTTGGCTATTAGAAGCCCCTAAATCTCTTGCAGCTTCAACTAAAGAAAAATCAAATTTTTCAATAATAGCATATAAAGGCAATATAGCAAAAGGTAAACTTGTATAAACTGTTATTAAAATAACAGAACCAGTATTATAAAGTAAGTTTAATGGTGTTTCAATAATTCCTAATTTCATCAAAAAATTATTTAAAAAACCATTTGATCCTAATATAGATATCCAAGCATAAATTCTAATCAAGAAATTAGTCCAAAATGGAATAATAACTAAAATTAAAAGTTCTTGTTTAAATTTAGAACGAGCTATAAAATATGCTGTGGGGATAGCAAGTGAAACTGTAAAAAAAGTTACAATTACTGAAATCCAAGTAGTTCTAAATAAAATTTTTAAAAATACAGGTTCAAAGAAAACATTAAAATTCTTTAAAGTAAAAATCATTTGAACCCCACCATAAGTACCTTTAGTTAAAAAAGCATAGCTCAAAACGATTAACATAGGAATAACAAAGAATACAGACATCCATAAAGTTAAAGGAATACTATATAAATTCCCAGAAGATATTTTTTTCATTATATCACCTCAACTAAGAAGCTATCATCAGCATGCCATGAAATATAGGCATCTTCATTCCAGTGTATTGTATCGTTATCCTCTTCATCAAAATAAACAGCATGCTGTTTAAAGGCTTTGAAAAGTATATTTTTGTCTCCATTAACCCATACAAAATACTTACTTTGAAAACCAGAATAGATTAATTCATCAACATATACTTTTAATGTATTATGCTTTTCTGAAAGTCCTGTAGGAATTTGTTTTGAAACTCTTATTTTTTCGGGTCTTATTGAAACTCTTATTTTATCGCCAACTTTAATTTGTTTATCAAGTTCAAATACAAGTTCTCCTAAAGAGTCACTCATTAATTTACCATATGTTTCATCAAAAATTTCAGTAACAATACCATCAAAGAAGTTATTTTCACCAATGAAATCAGCAACAAAGGTATCTGCAGGTGCTTCATAAACTTCAGCAGGAGTACCAACTTGTAAAACCTCTCCTTTATTCATAACAGCTATTCTATCTGATATAGAAAGAGCCTCTTGCTGATCATGAGTGATAAATATAAATGTTATTCCTACTTCGTCATGAATATTATCTAATTCAATTAAAAGATTTTGTCTTAATTTGGCATCTAATGCAGATAACGGCTCATCAAGTAATAAAACCCCAGGTTTATTAATAAGAGCTCTAGCTATAGAAACTCTTTGTTGTTGTCCACCAGAAAGCTGATTTGGTTTTTTATAGATATGATCTTTTAAATCAACAAGCTCAATAAATTTTTTAACTTCAGCATCAATTGTTTTTTCATCAAGTTTTTTTAATCTAAGTGGGAAAGCAACATTTTCATAGACTGTTAAATGTGGAAATAGTGCATACTTTTGAAAAATAGTATTTACATTTCTTTTATTTGGGACTAAATCAACTATATTCTCATCTCCTAAATAGATTGCACCGCTATCAGGAGCTATAAATCCTGCAATCATTCTTAGAAGAGTAGTTTTGCCACATCCAGATGGACCCAAAATAGAAAAAAACTCTCCATCCTTAATGTCTAAGTTAATATTTTTCAAAACATCAACTCCGTCGAAACTTTTCTTGATATCGACAATTTTAATATCTGTTTTTTTCAATTTTATCCTCCTAATATATAATAAATTTATTTACAATAATAATATTTTACCATATTTAATGAATAAAATAAACCAGTTTATTTTTTATAAAAAAAAAGAATCCCAGCTATACTAGGATTCTTTCGAGTTTTTAGAAATGAGCAGGCTCTATATGTCCATAATCTCCACTTCTTTTTTTGTAAACAATATTCATATCATTTGATTCAGAATTAGTGAAAACATAAAAATCTTTATTAAGAGCTTCTAGTTGTAAAATAGCTTCTTCTACATCCATAGGTCTAGGATTAACTGTAATGCTTTCAATTTTCTTTGTTGTTTCAACAGTAATTGAATTTTGATTAGGTTCAAAAGTTATTTTTTTATCAACAATAGGGCTGTGTGCTACATGGTTATTATCTCTTAGCTTTTCTTTATGCTTTTTAATTTGCTTTGTTAAAATATCAGTTACACGATCTATAGCATTATAAAGATCATCATCTGTGTAAACTCCTTTTATAACATTTCCATTAACATAAACTCTCGCATCGACTCTTTGTAGAGGACCTGATTTAGATTTTGTAGCTGATAATGTAACATTAACTGTTAAGATATTATCAAAGAATTTTTTTAATTTAACAAAATTCTTTTCACAATGAGCTTTTATAGCCTCAGTAATCATGAAATCGCCGTTAGTATTATAGTTTATTTTCATACAAACCACCCCTTATGGATATTTAGTAACTTCCTAATATACTTATACACTTATTCTGAAAGAATTCCTTTTTTTAAGAATAA
>JBOFLW010000067.1:0-1078 GCA_051658065.1 Cetobacterium sp. | reverse complement strand
GCCTCCCGAAGCTTTCGATCCCAAATAACGTCCGCCTTTTTCATCACAATGGCCCCAGCCGACTGCAACAACAGGTTCAACGACGAGTACACCGCACGAACCCCCAGCACCCTCCCATCTAACCCGATAAGATGGTTCGACTGCCTTGCTTTGGTCTCTACCCCATCCTTCAACATGGCCAACGCTGGCAGACCCCTGAGAAATTGAGCCTTTAGCTTCCGACCCTTCAGTTCCATGGCGACGTTCACATCCGAGGTCCCCATGTTCTTCTTCTCTAAGCTGGCCTTAGCACTATCCCACTCTCGGAGCATTCCCTTAAACGCAACAATCTCCTCATCAGCAACCCCCGTGATCGATCCCAGCTTCCAACCCCCGGCGCCGTACAAAAATCCGTATATAAACGTCTTTGCCATGGCCCTCGTAGGTAGCCCCGCTGCGTTCTGGTTGTGTGTGTGTACGTCACCATCAGTCACGAGCTTTCCGTACTGGCCATCATCATACCTCGCCATAAAGTGAGCAAGCATCCGTAGCTCTAACCCACTCGCATCCCAACCGAGTAGACTGTACCCGGGGGTGGTGGTAAACAGCGTACGACAGCGTTTCCCTAACTCGCCCTCAGTGGGGACCTGGGCCAGGTTTGGTTTGAAATGCGCCGCGCGACCCGTGTTTGCGCCGTTCGTAATGACCCTCCCATGTATACGGTACACCCCATCAGCCCCCTGCTTGGCCAACTTGATCCAAGCGTTTTCCCCCTCGCTCACCATCCCAATCACCTTGTCGATGTCCGCACGATCAGCAAGTAGGGCACATTCTGGCCACTGTTTTCCAAGATGTCTCAGGATGTCTCCGCTTACCTTCGGACGGCCTGTATCAGTGAAGTCAACCGGCTCCCACTTCCGCTGTACCCTCAACCTATCGGCAACCTGTTGGTCACTATTTGGGTTTAAGGTATGCGTCTTAATCTTCACAAAAGGAACGTGCTTTTGGTACCCCAGCTTGGCGTTGTTTACCTTTGGCGTAAAGGTCGTCCGCGTCTCCCACGAAGGGAAGGCCACTTGAATCTTCTTGTCTAACTCCG
>JBOFLW010000066.1:0-9848 GCA_051658065.1 Cetobacterium sp. | reverse complement strand
CATCACTAAAATCTATAAATTTTTCCATTTGTTTTTTTATAGATGAAACATTATGAGCTATTATTTCATCTGTCATCATTTGTCTCATATCAGTTCTACCGCTAGGATCTCCTATTTGAGCTGTTCCTCCACCTATTAGAGCTATTGGTCTATGTCCATGCTGTTGCATATGAGACATGAACATCATAGCTATAAAATGCCCTACGTGTAAACTATCTGCCGTTGGGTCAAATCCTATATAAAAAGTAACTTTTTCTTTTTCTAGTAAAGTTTTCATTTCATTTTCATGAGTCATTTGTTTCACATATCCACGATCTTTTAAAACTTCAAAAACATTTGCCATATATATTCCTCCAATTATTTTAATTTTATTCTATTGTAACATAAACATTTTTTTTTTTAAAGACCCAATAAAAAAAGAGAGACTTAGCGTCTCTCTTGATAAATCAATTACTTTGTTGTATTGTAGAATACTTCCATTCCATTGAATTGAGCAACTGATCCTAACTCTTCTTCGATTCTTAATAATTGGTTGTATTTAGCCATTCTATCAGTTCTTGAAGTTGATCCAGTTTTAATTTGTCCTGCGTTTGTTGCAACAGCGATATCAGCTATTGTAGCATCTTCAGTTTCTCCTGATCTATGAGATATTACTGCAGTCATGTTAGCTCTTTTAGCCATTTCGATTGCATCTAAAGTTTCAGTTAAAGTTCCAATTTGGTTTAACTTGATTAAGATTGAGTTAGCTGATTTTAATTCAATTCCTTTTGCTAATCTCTCTGTGTTAGTTACGAATAAATCGTCTCCAACTATTTGAACAGTTTTTCCAACTTTTGCAGTTAGCATTTGGAATCCAGTCCAATCATTTTCTCCTAATCCATCTTCGATAGATTTGATTGGATACTTTTCACATAATCCAGCATACCACTCGATCATTTCTTCAGTTGTTCTTACTACTCCACCTTCTCTTTTGAAGTGGTATTCGAATGTTCCATCTTCTTTTTCTACACAGAATTCAGTTGCTGCTGCATCTAAAGCGAAAGTAATATCAGTTCCTAACTCATATCCTGCTGCTTTAACTGCTTGACAGATGATATCTAAAGCTCCTTCAGTTCCGTTGATTTTTGCTGGTGCATATCCACCCTCATTTCCAACGTTTGTTGAATCTCCATTAGCTTTTAATATTTTTCCTAAGTGGTGGAATATTTCGCATCCCATTCTCATTGCTTCAGCAAATGTTTTAGCTCCAACTGGTTGAACCATGAACTCTTGAACGTCTACTGCTGAATCAGCATGACTTCCTCCGTTTAATATGTTCATCATAGGTAAAGGTAACTCTTTAGCGTTAACTCCTCCTAAGTATTTGTATAAAGGTAATCCTAATGCTGCTGCTGCTGCTTTAGCTGTTGCTAAAGAAACACCAAGTATAGCATTTGCTCCTAATCTATCTTTGTTTGGAGTTCCATCTAATTCGATCATAGCTTTATCGATAGCTACTTGATTAGTTGCGTCCATTCCTAATACTAACTCTTTGATTTCTCCGTTTACGAAGTTTACAGCTTTAAGAACACCATTTCCTAAGTATCTAGCTTTATCTTTATCTCTTAATTCTACAGCTTCATAAGCTCCAGTAGATGCTCCAGATGGAACTGCTGCTCTTCCCATAGCTCCACATTCTAATATTACATCAACCTCAACTGTTGGGTTTCCTCTTGAATCAAGAATTTCTCTTCCTTTAACTTCAACTATTCTAGTCATTTGTTTGAATCCTCCTTGGAATTTTTTAAAAAAATTTATTTTTTATTACTTTACTTTTATAACTTTCATTGAGTTACTTGTTCCTGCTTTGAATACTTCTTCTCCACATGAAGCAACTATTATATCTCCTGATTTTACAAGTCCTAAAGCTAATGCTTTTGACTCTGCTAATGCATAGAACTCTTCTAAATTCTTAGCAGTTACATCTAAACAAGGAATTACTCCTCTTGTTAAAATCATTTGATTATATGTTTTTTCATTGTTTGTTACAGCTAATATAAACGCTTCTGGGAAGTATCTTCTTAAAGCAGTTGCTGATTTTCCAGATGCTGTTCCTGAAACAATTAATTTTGCTCCTAAAGCTTCTGATACATCAACAGTTCCTCTAGCCATAGCTTCAGTAACAGTTACACCCTCTTCGTTTTCTATTTCAAAAGCGATTAAAGGATCTGTTCTTTCAGCAATTTTTCTCATTACTGTAACAGCTTCTACTGGATATTTTCCTTTTGCTGTTTCTCCAGATAACATTATTGCATCTGTACCATCTAATATAGCATTTGTTACGTCTGTAGCTTCTGCTCTAGTAGGTCTTGGGTTTTTTATCATTGAATCTAGCATTTGTGTTGCTGTAATTACAACTTTTCCTGCTAAGTTACATTTTTCTACCATCATTTTTTGTGCGAAAGGAACTTCTTCTACTGGAATTTCTACTCCTAAATCTCCTCTTGCTACCATTATTCCGTCAGATAATTCTAATATCTCATCAAAGTTATCTAATCCTTCTTGGTTTTCTATTTTTGAAATTATTTTTATTTTTTCTCCACCGTTAGCATCTAAAACTTCTCTTACAGCTTTTACATCATCAGCTTTTCTAATGAAAGAAGCAGCTACGAAATCAACATTTTGCTCGCATCCAAATTTTAAATCTCCAATATCTTTTGGTGATAATGCTGGTAATTGAACTGAAACATTAGGTAAATTAACACCTTTATTTTCTCCTAAATCACCGTTATTTTTTACGATACATCTTACTTCGTTTCCTACAACTTCTTCAACTTCCATTTCAATTAATCCATCATCAATTAAAACAATATTTCCAGCTTTTAAATCTTCTGTTAATCCTTTGTAAGTTACAGCAACTTTTGTTGAATCTCCAATTACTGTTTCATCTGTTGTTATTGTGAATTTTTGTCCAGCTACTAAAGAAACGTCGTTTCCTCCAACTAATTTTATAGTTCTGATTTCTGGTCCTTTAGTATCTAATAATACCGCTGCATTGATTCCCGTATTTGATACAGCTTCTTTTAAGTTTACAATTCTATTCCCATGCTCTTCATGACTTCCGTGAGAGAAATTCATTCTCATAACGTTCATTCCAGCTTTTAATAACTCTGATAATACCTCAACCGATTCTGTTTTTGGCCCTATTGTACATACAATTTTTGTTTTTTTCATAGTTCCTTAACCCTCCTATAATTAGTTTAATCTATAATTTTAATTTGTTATATCTATTTGATTTATTTACTAAAATTCTATCTAATATACTAGTTAAAGTCAAGCTAGTTAAATATCTATTTTTTACCTTTTTTTGACTCTATTATTCCCACTTTTTTAAAACCAATATTTTTTTGTACCAAAACAATGCTTTTTAAGAATATTTTAATACAAAAAAATATACTTATCTTTTATTTTTTTTGAAATTTAAATCCATTCGATAAAATGATTTTATTATTTTTATCTACAATTAGTACTTCTAAATCTTTTATAGAGTTAACTTTATTCAATACTTTTTCTATAGGCATTAAAAAAAAGGCTGTAGAATATAAATCTGCTTCAAAAGAATCTTTATTAACTACAACTACCATTTTTTTGTCTTTAACAGGATATCCTGTTTCTTTATCTATTATGTGGTGATATTTTTTACCCTCTATTTCAACATAAGTTTGATAATCTCCTGAAACTCCCATACTTTGATTATTTAATTCAACTACTCCTAATATTTTTGAAGGATCATTTGGATTTTGAATTCCTATTTTCCAAGAACTACCATCACCTTTAGCTCCTATAGCTTGTATACTTGAAATTGCTGATATAAATCCACTTTGTATACCTACTGATTGCATTTTTTCTGCTGCTTTTTTAACCGCATATCCTTTTAAAAAAGAGCCCGTATCAATTTGAACTTCAGAATTCTTTATAAAAATTTTATTTTCAACTATTTCAACTGTTGAAAAATCTATTTTTGCTAAAGCTTTTTTTAACTCTTCTTCTTTCGGTAAAAATTTTATTTCTTCAGATTCTTCTGAAAAGCCCCAAACTTTCATTACCGGTTCCATTGTTACATCATATTTTTCATTTGATAAATCATAAGTTTTTTTTATTTTATCAAATAAATAAATACCTTCATTATCAATTCTTTCAACTTTTGATTTATTTAATTTACTTATTAAACTATCTTTTACTTTACTATTATATTTATTATCTATTCTTTCTATCTCTTCAAAAGATTCTTTAATACTTTTTTTTGCAAAATCAACATCATCTAAAAAAATACTAATTTTAAAATAAGTTCCAAAAGCAAATTTTTCATCGTTTACTCTCTTTATTTTTTTTTGACAACTTACAAATGACAAAAAAAGTAAAAAGAGTAGAAAAATATTTCTACTCTTAATCATTTATTATTTCCTCTTCTACTTCAGCAAAAGTAATTTTTTTATCCATAATTTCTTTAAAAGTTTTTCTTATTACAGTATCTTTTTTAGAAGTTTTTGTAAGTACTACAGCACCTTTACCTAAATCTCTTGCTCTTTTACCTGCTGTTATTGTTAATATATATTTATTAGGTATTTCTTGTAATAATTCATCATAAGTGATTATTTTTTTCATAATATCCTCCTAGTTTTTAGAATTTATAATTTTTACTAACTCTTCACATGATCCTTCAACTGTATAGTTAATTATCGTTATATCATAATCTTTTTCAAATTCTAACTCTTTTATCGAATTTTTTAATCTAAGCTGAATTGTATCTTCGCTGTCAGTTTTTCTTCCTCTTAGTCTTCTTTCTAAATCTTCCATTGTTGGAGTTTTGAAGAATATTAAATGAGAATTTGGATATACTTCTTTAACCTGAAGCCCTCCTTGAACATCTATTTCAAGAATAACATTTTCTCCAGATACTAATCTAGACTCTACTTCAGATTTTAAAGTTCCATAGTAGTTAGTATGAACAGTTGCATATTCTAAAAATTCATTTTTTTCAATTTTATTTTTAAATTCGTCTACTGTTAAGAAGTAATAATCTCTTCCGTTTAACTCTCCCTCTCTTGGAGCACGAGTTGTAGCTGAAGTTGCTAAATTAATACCTAACTGTTTTCTAACTATTCTACATATTGTTGATTTTCCAGCACCACTTGGTCCTGATACAATAAATAGCTCTCCCTTTTTCATTTCTATTCTCCTTTATTCTATATTCAGAATTTGTTCTCTAATTTTTTCTATTTCATTTTTGCATTCTACTATTAATTTTGAAATATCATATAAATTACATTTTACTCCAGATGTATTTAATTCTCTAAAAATCTCTTGAAGAATAAAATCAATTTTTTTACCTATACCAATATTTGTAGAATTAAACTCTATCTTTAATTGACAAAGATGACTTTCTAATCTAGAGATTTCTTCTGAAATATCAGATTTATCTGTAAATAAAAGTATTTCTCTCAATAAAATTTCATCATTAAAATCTATATTAGATATTTTTGATAATCTTTCCAATAACTTTTCTTTATAATTTATAACAATATTTTCTTTCATTAGTTTTATTTGTTTTACATTTTTTTCTAAAACTTCAACACATTCTAAAAAATATTTTTTCATTCTTAAACCTTCAGATTCCTTCATCTCAATAAACGAATCTAAAAGCAAATGAAGATTTTTTATTACAAATTCTTCGTATTCATTTTCATCAATTTTTAAGTCATTTCTTCTTATAACATTTAAATTTTTAACTAATAAATCAAGTTTATTGCTAAAATTTTGATTGTATTCATTTTCAATGGTATCTAGAACTTTTAAATAAGATGACGTCATACTTTTATCGTATTCAAATAAGTTATCTGCTTCTCTTTTATCTTGAAATTCAACTTTTAAATCAATGCTTCCTCTTATAACTCTAGAAGTAACCTCTGTTCTGATTTTATTTTCCAAAAAATTTAATATGTGAGGTGATTTTATTTTAAAATTTAAATTTTTATTGTTTACACTTTTTATTTCTAAAGATATTACATATTTTTCATTTTCAAAATATTCTTTTGAATACCCTGTCATACTTCTCATATATTATCAACCTCTCATAAATAAAATGCTAAAATAGGCGACAAAGTCGCCTATTTTACTAGTCCTCTAACTCAGCAGGAACTATGTTTTTATAAGCTTTATATCCAGTACCTGCTGGAATTTTCTTACCTATAATTACATTTTCTTTTAATCCTTCTAAGTAGTCTTCTTTACCTTCTATTGCTGCATTTGAAAGTACTTTTGTAGTTTCTTGGAATGATGCTGCTGATATGAAACTTCCAGTATTAACTGCTGCTTTTGTTATACCTTGGATTACAGGCTCATATTTGATTTCTGTTTTTCCGTCAGCTCTTAATCTGTTATTTTCTAATTCAACAACTCTCTTCTCTACTACTTCATCTTCTAGGAATAATGAAGAACCAGATTCTACTATTCTTACTTTCTTAAACATCTGCTTAACGATAATTTCTATATGTTTATCATTTACAGTAACACCTTGGTCTCTATATACTTGTTGAACAGATTCTAGTATAAACTGCTCTGCTGCAACTAATCCTTTTATGTTAAGTACATCAAATGGTGATATAGCTCCGTCTGTTATTTTATCTCCAGCTTTTATTAACATTCCGTCTGTTACAACTAAATGTTCTCCAACTGGTGCTAAATATTCTTTGAAGTTCTCAGTATCGAAAATAGATCTTATGATAATTACTCTCATACCTTTTTTCTTTCTTCCTGTAACCTCAACTTTTCCATCTAACTCTGATAAAATAGCTTTTCCTTTTGGATTTCTAGCTTCAAATAGTTCTTGAATTCTTGGAAGACCTCCAGTGATGTCTTTCGTTCCTTCTCCTTCTTTTATGATTTTAGCTATGATTTCTCCTGTTCTTACAGATTCCCCTTCTCTAACCATTAAGTAAGCTCCAAATGGTATTGAGTAACTTTCTTTAGCATTTCCTTCTTCATCGAAAATAACTATTCTTGGGTTTGAATCTCCAGATTCTACAGTTTTTATTGCCATATATTCTGTAACATTATACTTTTCATCAAAGTTTTCTTTTACATATAGCTCTCTGTATTCTATTCTTCCATCTTGATTTGCTATTATTGGTATATGGTAAGGATCGAATGTAACTAGGATATCTCCTTGCTTAACTTCTTGTCCTTCTTCAACTTTTAATATAGATCCAGATGCAATTTCATAATCATAATTTCCGATTAAAATTTTAGCTGATTGAGAAACTACAATTTTATCTTGAGTTTCTTGATTTTCTAGAATTTTTATATCTTTAAATATAACTTTTCCATTGTTTTCAGCTTTGATACTTGTTGCAGTAGTAGTAGTTGCAGCAACTCCTCCAGTATGGAACGTTCTCATTGTAAGCTGTGTACCAGGTTCTCCGATTGATTGAGCTGCAATAACTCCAACCGCTTCTCCTAATAAAATCTCTTTATGATTAGCTAAATCCATTCCATAACACTTTTGACAAACACCTTTTTCAAGTGCACATGTTAATGGTGATCTAATTTTTATTTTCTTTATTTCTAATTCAGTAATTCTAGCGATTTGTTGTTTTGTGAACATCTCATTTCTTCTAGAAATTACTTCCCCTTCAAATACTACATCTTCTGCAGGAACTCTTCCTATTAATCTTTCAGATAATTTTTCAATTACTTGACCGTCTGAAACTAGTTCTGCTACTTCAATTCCTTCATGAGTTCCACAATCGATTGAATTTACAATAACTTCATGAGATATATCAACTAATCTTCTTGTTAAATATCCTGAATCGGCAGTTCTTAATGCCGTATCTGCTAGTCCTTTTCTGGCTCCATGTGATGACATGAAGAACTCTAAAACTGTTAGTCCTTCTCTGAAGTTTGCTTTGATTGGTACCTCTATAATTCTACCTTGTGTATCGGCCATGTTTCCTCTCATTGCCGCTAACTGTCTCATCTGTGCTATCGATCCTCTGGCTCCAGAGTTCGCCATCATGTAAACTGGGTTGAATTGATCTAGTCCACTCATCATTGCATCTGTAACTTTTGTTGTTGTATCTGCCCAAAGAGCTACTGTTTTTCTATATCTTTCTTCGTTTATGATTTTTCCAGCTTTATAATCAGCTTCGATGTCAGCAACTTTTCTATCTGCTTCTTCTAATATTGATTTTTTAGTAGCTGGAATTTCTAAATCTTCAATACCAACTGAAACTCCTGCAAATGTTGCATAATGGTATCCGAAGTTTTTAATTTCATTTATTAATTCTGCTGTTTTTGTAAATCCGTGCATCTCATATAATTTACCAATAAGTTTTTTTAATTGAGATTTTCCGAATGTTACATCATACTGCTTATTTTCTTCAGGTAACATTTCATTGAACATTATTCTTCCTGGAGTTGTTTTTACCATCTCACCATTTATTCTAACATTTACAACTGCATGAGTATCAAGAATATCTCTGTCATAAGCTGTTAAAACTTGCTCTTTATTAGAGAATGCTTTTCCTTCTCCTTTTGCCCCTGGTCTATCTTTTGTCATATAGAAACATCCCATAACCATATCCTGTGAAGGTACAGCTATTGGCTCTCCGTTTGATGGAGAAATGATATTATTTGGAGCAAGCATTAAAAGTTTAGCTTCCATTATAGCTTCTGGTGATAACATTAAGTGAACTGCCATTTGGTCTCCATCGAAGTCGGCATTGAATGCTGAACATACTAATGGATGAAGTCTTATAGCTTTTCCTTCTATTAAAACAGGCTCGAAAGCTTGAATTGATAATCTATGTAAAGTTGGTGCTCTATTTAGTAAAACAGGGTGATCCTGAATTACATCTTCTATTACATCCCATACTTTATCGTCTGCATCTTCAACTAATTTTTTAGCCGTCTTAATGTTTGTTGCTAACTCTCTTTTTACTAATTCTCTCATTATGAAAGGCTTATAAAGTTCAAGAGCCATTTTCTTTGGTATTCCACATTGGTGCATTTTTAAAGAAGGTCCTACAACGATAACTGATCTTGCAGAGTAATCTACTCTTTTTCCAAGAAGGTTTTGTCTAAATCTACCTTGTTTACCTTTTAACATATCAGATAAAGATTTTAACTCTCTGTTGTTTTGTGCAACAACTGGTTTTCCTCTTCTTCCGTTATCAATTAGAGCATCAACTGCTTCTTGAAGCATTCTTTTCTCATTTTTAACTACAATTTCTGGAGCTTTTATTTCTAAAAGTCTTTTCAATCTATTGTTTCTATTGATAACTCTTCTGTATAAATCATTTAAGTCAGAAGTAGCAAATCTTCCACCATCTAATTGAACCATTGGTCTTAAATCAGCTGGAATAACTGGAACATTCTTTAATATCATCCATTGTGGTAAGTTTCCAGATGCTAAAAAATCTCTAGTTATTTTTAATCTTTTTACTAATTTTTTTCTTTTTTGAGCTGAATTTACATCTTCAAGTTCTTTTTCTAATTCTGATCTTAAGCTTTCTAAATCTATCATTTCTAATAGTTTTAAAATAGCTTCAGCACCCATTTTAGCTTCAAACTGTCTTCCGTACATCTGCTTGTAAAGTTTATATTCTTTTTCAGTTATTATTTTTCCAATTTTTAAAGTTGGTTCTTCACTAACTGTTATTATATATCTAGCGAAATATAAAACTGATTCTAATTCTTTTGGAGAAATTCCTAAAATAAGAGACATCTTATTTGGTGTTCCTTTAGAATACCAAATATGAGCTACTGGGGCAGCTAATGCTATATGCCCCATTCTTTCTCTTCTTACTTTA
>JBOFLW010000065.1:0-1849 GCA_051658065.1 Cetobacterium sp. | reverse complement strand
TTTCAATGCTATCAAATCCAATTTTTATACTTTGATAGATAATTGGAAGGGAAACAATAATGCCAGCAATTACAGCTCCTTCAAGTGAAAAAATAAATCTAAAATTAAATGCTTTATAAAAAAAATTTCCTAAAAAACTATTTTTTCCTAAACCGATAATCAATATATATCCAATCACAGAAGGTGGAAGAAATATAGGTAATGTTACAAAAAATTCAAATACTGATTTTAATCTCTTTTTTTTATAAAAGAAAAAGTAGACATAGATGCTAAAAAAAGTATTGAATAAAATAGACATAGAAACAATAGATAATGAAATTTTAAGTGCACTAATCATCCCAATCATTCTCTTTTAAAAAATTAATAAAATTTTCAGCATCAGTTTTATTTTTTGTTAATTTTGATACTCCGATAGAATATTCTATTGGAGAGTGATATTTTTCATCAAAAATTTCTACAATTGTTGAGTTTTTTAAAAGTTTTGTATCAGTTTTGTAAACAATACCGAAATCAGCTTCACCAAGCTCAACATATGAAAGAACACTTCTTACATCTTTTCCATAAACTAAAGAATATTTATTTAAAGCTAAAGAATTTATAACTTCAGAAGCATATATTCCAGCAGGAACATATTTAGGGTCACCAATAGCTAAAATATTTCCATCTGAATTTTTATTTTTTATTAAAGCTAAAGAGTTTTTTAAAATAACGTGCTCGTCGAATATGTAATCATTATTTTTTAAATCTATCATATAGTTTCGATTTGCAAGAAAAATAATATCTACATCTCCTCCTCTTTCAAGCTGTCTTTTTAATGTTCCAGAACCTCCTAAGTTTAAGATAATATCTAAATCAGGATTTGTTTTTTTGTATAGACGAATATTTTTTTCTAAATACTCTTTTAAAGAGGAAGCTCCACTAATCAATATTTCATTTGAAAAATTATATTGAAATACAATAAAAAATATAAATAAAAAAAGTTTCATAAGCTCTCCTCAACTAGTATTATTTATTCATATGATAAAGAGTAAACAGCCCTCTTAAACTAAGTTCAGGACAATACTCATCAATTTCTTGAATTTCAGCAAAAAGTATTTTCCCAAGACCACCAGTTGCAATTATATATGGATCAGGAACAACTCTTTTAATTTCTTGAATAATATTTTTAAGTTGACCAGCGTACCCATAGAAAATACCTGCTTGTATTTGTTCAGCTGTATTTCTACCTAAAACACTTTCTGGAGTACTAAATTTAACTTTTGGAAGCTTAGCTGTATTTCCAAATAAAGCATTGATAGACATCTCTATTCCAGGCAAAATACCCCCACCAATATAAACTCCATCTTTTAGTACTTCATAAGTTGTTGCAGTCCCTAAATCAAAGATAACAAGATTTCTATCTGGATAATCAATAACTGCTTGAGTAATATCAATAATTCTATCGGCACCAAAACCATTTATTTGAAGTTCTTCAGAGAATGTAAATGGTATTTTTAAAGTTAAATCAATAACCATAGGTTCAATTTCAAAATATTTTCTTCCTAAAAATTGGAAAATTCCAATTAAATTTGGAACAACAGATGAAATAACAATTCCATTTAATTTTTTAATTTCAACACCATTGAAATCACATATGTTTTTTAAATAAGAAAAATATTCATCCTCAGTTAGTTTTTCATTTGAAGAAACTCTAAAACTAAGTAAAACATCTCCTTCTGAATCAAGTAATCCAGTTACAATATGAGTATTTCCAATATCTACAGCTAAAAGCATGTAAGTCACCACCTAATAAATTTTATATAATCGATATTATAAACTATATTTGGAAAAATGTAAATTTTTCTCGGAT
>JBOFLW010000064.1:0-8261 GCA_051658065.1 Cetobacterium sp. | reverse complement strand
AATGTAATATAATCTAGGGAAGAACATCAAAAATAGATAACCTATGGGAGGACAAATGATAAGAGAAGCTAGATTAGTAGAAAATTTTTTAGATATGGTAAAAATTTCATCACCTTCAAGAGATGAAAGAGTTATGGGGGATTATTTAATTGAAGTTTTAAAAGAGCTTGGATTAGATGTAGAAGAAGATAATGCAGGTGAATTAAATAACGGAAATTGTGGAAATATAATTGGAACTTTAAAATCACCTGGTAAAAAGAGATTTTTATTTAGTGCTCATATGGATACAGTTACTCCTTGTAAAAAAATAGTTCCAGTTGTAGAAAATGGTATTATAAAATCAGATGGAACTTCAATATTAGGTGGAGATGACAAAGGAGGAATAGCTTCAATTATAGAGATGTTAAGAGTTATAAAAGAAAATAATTTAGAACATCCAGAGATTGTAGTTATCTTTTCAATGGGAGAAGAGGTAGGTTTACTTGGAGCTAAATCCTTCGATATTAAAAAATATAATATTGAATGTGGATTTATTTTAGACTCTAGTGGAAAGCCTGGAAGAATAATAACAAAAGCCCCTTCAGCAGCGAGAGGAACAATAAAAATAACAGGAAAACCAGCTCATGCAGGAATATCTCCAGAAAGTGGTATAAACGCTTTAACAGTTGCAGCTCATGCAATAACAAAGATGAAATTGGGAAGAATCGATTCTGAAACAACTTCAAATATAGGTGTTGTTAGTGGAGGGCAAGCAACAAATATAGTTATGCCTTCAATAGAGTTAGAATATGAAGCAAGAAGTTTATCAAACGAAAAATTAAAAACTTTATTAGAGGAAACGTTGTTAATTTTAGAAGAAGTTTGTAATGGATTTGGTGCAAAAGTAGAAAATGATATAAATATTGAATATCCAGGATTTGTATTAGATGATAATGAAAATGTGGTTCAAATAGTAAAAAAAGCTTGTCAAAAACTTGGAATAGATAGTGAAACAGTTTCTTCAGGTGGTGGAAGTGATACAAACATTTACAATAGTAAGGGTGTACCTTGTGTTAATCTTGCTGTAGGAATGTCAAAAGTTCATACTTTAGAGGAGTATATTGAAATAAATGATTTAGTTAATCTTTCAAAAATATTAGTTGAAATCATAAAAGGATAGATATGAAAACAGGAAAGAAAAAAAATAAAATCCTAAATATAATATATATATTTGCTATAGTTATGGTTATAGTTTTTTTTGCTAAAGATGTATTTAAATATACTATGACAGAAATGGAAGAGCTATTATTACCTATTCAATCTAAAATATATTTTTTAGGAAAAAAAGCTAAAGAAAGTACTGAAACAGTAATAAATTATAAAGAATTAATTAGTGAAAATACAGAATTGAAAAAGACTATAACAGAAAAATCTTTAATTGAAGAAAAAAATCAAAGACTATTAGATGAGAATAGTCGTTTGAGAGAACTTTTAGAAATGAAAGAAACTTTTAAATTTAAATTTAAGGTTGGTAAAATAAGTTTCCAACAGACAAGAGAGATGTATGAAAGTTTCGCTATAAATATAGGTTCAAAAGATGGAATTCAAAAAAATATGCCAGTGCTTTTTAAAGAAACATTAGTTGGTCGTGTAGAGAAAGTATTTAAGAATTACTCAATTGTACAGATGATTACATTTCAAGACTCAATAGTTAGTGCAACAGCAGGAGGAAACACAGTGGGAATAATAAAAGGAAATAGAAGTGATCAACTGATATTTGAACCTGTTTCTACTCACGAGGCACAGCTAAATGTAGGAGATAAAATTTCTACTTCTGGAATCAGTGATATATATCCAAAAGGATTATCAATAGCTGAAGTAACTGAGATAAAGAAGAAATACGAAAATAATGTAGAATATTTCGTTAAATTACCATTTAATTTAACAGATATAAATGAAGTTATAGTTCTTACAGAGGTGGAATAGATGTTAAGAAAATTTTTTACATTTTTAGTTATAAGTACATCAGTATTTGCATCAATAAATAAAATTTCGAATATATCAGATATATACTCGAATGTAAAGGAAACTGTATACATAAATGGAGAAAAAAGATTAAAAGAATATACTATAGAATATATATCAGCTGATTATTTAAGAAAAGAGATAATATCTCCAAAAGTAAATAAAGGTGAAATATTTCAAGATGAACAAGGAAAATCTTTAGTATATATTCCATTGTTTAAAGAAATCTCTGAGAATAGTAGTGAAGATGTGAGTAATTTTTTGTCAATTATTAAAGATTTGAAAAATAAAGATCAAAATGATGAAAATTTTAAAAATAACTATTACTCAGAAAAAGTAAAAGAAATAAAGTATAAAGATAGTTATGTAATAAAAATAAAATCTTATAAAAAAGTAGATAATTTTTTATTACCTATAAAAATGGAATTATACGAAAAGAATAGTAAAGTAGCAGATTTAGAGTTGAGAGATATAAAAGTAAATAGTGGCCTTAAAAGAAAGGAACTAAAGAAATGATATTTTTAGAAACAAAAGGATTCATTATAAAAAAATCAGACTTCGGAGAGGGAAGCAGAATTATAACTGTTTTTTCAGAATCATTCGGAAAGATAGATTTTTTGATTAGAGGAATTAAAAAAAGTAAAAAAAGAGACCAAAGTTCGGTAGATTTATTAACCCTATCAAATTTTACATTTTATAAAAAAGGTGATAAGTTTATATTGAACACAATTGATCCAATAGAGTATTATTATGATTTAAAAAAAGATATAGATAAATTAGAAATATCTTCATATATTCTTTCAATAGTAAATGAAATAATTTTACCAGAAGAGAAAAAATATGAATTTTTTCAGCGATTAGAAAAAACATTTCAATTTATAATGAAAAATGAAAAATATAAAAATTTATTATTGCTTTCAAAAATGATGAGTTGGATAATAAAGAATGAAGGTTACAGAATAGAGATATTGGGAAAAAAATATTTTAATATATCTGAATCTATAATAACTGATTCTGCAAATGAAAGAGTTATATTGTTAAAAGAGGAATTATTTGAACTATTATCAAGTATAGAGAAGAAAACTTCAATATTTGAAAATAAAATAGAATTAAATACAATAATTGATGTTATTATTCTTTATGAAAAATATATAAACTGTCATTTAGATACAAAATTAAATCTAAAGAAACATTTATTTGGAGGTTACTCATGTTAAACATAGTTAAAATTACTGACTATATGTCAGAAGAACTAATATCACTTGATCTAAAAGCAAAAAGTAAAGATGAATCTTTAAAGGAATTATCAGCTTTAATAGTAAAATCTGAAAAAATTGAAAAAAAAGAGTTTGTATACAAAGCTTTATTAGAAAGAGAGAATTTAGGTAGTACAGGAATAGGAAAAGGTGTAGCAATACCTCATGCTAAAACTGATGCAGCTCAGAGTTTAACAATAGCTTTTGGAATAAGTAGAGATGGAGTGGATTTTAAATCTTTAGATCAAGAAAAAGTAAGAATATTTTTTGTTTTTGCATCACCATTTAAAGATAGTCAAATTTATTTAAAAGTGTTGGCAAGAATTTCAAGATTGATAAGAGAGGAAAAATTTAGAGAGAAGCTTTTAAATTGTGAAACAGCTAAAGATATAATACAGTGTATAAACAAAGAGGAAGCTTTATAGGGAGAGAGTATGAGATGTCCATTTTGTAATAGTGAAGACACGAAAGTAGTAGACAGTAGAGCTTTTTCTGAAAATAATTCAATAAGAAGAAGAAGAGAGTGTAATAGTTGTGAAAAAAGATTTACTACTTATGAAAAAATTGAAGAAAATCCAATTTATGTAGTTAAAAAAAATAAAAGTAGAGAAAAATTTAATAGAGAAAAACTATTAAGAGGTTTAGAAAGAGCAACCAATAAAAGAAATATAACTAGAGATAATTTAGATGCTTTTATTGCAGATATAGAAAGAGTTATTCAGAACACTTGGAAAAACGAGATAACAACTCAAGGGTTAGGAGAACTTGTATTAAATAAATTAAAAGAGTTAGATGAGGTTGCATATGTTAGATTTGCATCTGTTTACAAAGAATTTGATGATATAAAATCTTTTATTGATATTGTTGAAGATATAAAGAAGGATAAATTAAAATGAAAGTTCTAGTAATAAATGGTCCAAATTTAAATTTTTTAGGAAAAAGAGAACCAGAGATATATGGATATAAAACTTTAGATAATATAAATGATGAATTAGAAAAATTTGGAAAACTACATGAAATAGAAATTCAGTTTTTTCAATCTAATCATGAAGGATTTATAATTGATAAAATTCAAGAAAATTATAGAATGGTAGATTATTTAATAATTAATCCTGGAGCGTTGACACATTATAGTATAGGCTTAAGAGATGCTATATTGTCAACGGGGATTAAAACAATAGAAGTTCATCTATCAAATGTTTACTCTAGGGAGGAGTTTAGACATAAATCTGTAATTTCAGATATCTGTATTGGGAAAATAACTGGATTTGGTTCTGAAAGTTATAAAATGGCTATTCAATACTTGAGTAGTTTCAAAAATTAGGAGGTTAAATGAGAATTTTATTTATGGGAACTCCAGAATTTGCAGTTCCATCATTAGATGCATTAAGAGAGAAGCATGAAATAATAGCTATATTTACAAAAGTTGATAAGCCAAATACAAGAGGTAAAAAAATAAAAAATACTCCAGTTAAAGAGTATGGGTTAGAAAATAATATACCTGTTTATCAGCCAGCTTCGGTAAAAACAGAAGAAACATTGAATTTAGTTAAAGAACTAAATCCTGATTTAATAGTAGTAGTAGCATATGGAAAAATAATTCCAAATGAGATAATAGATTTTCCAAAATATGGGATAATTAATGTTCACTCATCTCTTCTTCCAAAATTTAGAGGTGCAGCACCAATAAATGCGGCTATAATAGCTGGTGAAAAAGAGAGTGGAGTAACAATTATGGATATAGCAGAAGAACTAGATGCAGGAGATATTATTCTGAAAGGAAGTACACCTATATTTGAAGAGGATACATTCTTAACACTACACGATAGATTGAAGCTAATAGGAGCTGAAAAATTAGTAGAAGCAGTTAATCAAATAGAAAAAGGTATTGCAAAAAGAGAGGTTCAAAAACACAGTGAAGCTACTTTTGTAAAACCTTATAAAAAAACTGATTGTACAATTGATTGGAATAAAACAGAGGAAGAGGTTTTCAACTTTGTTAGAGGAATGAATCCATTTCCTACTGCATTCACATCTCACAACGAAAAAGTTTTGAAAGTTTATTCTGTAGAAAAATTTAATAAAACTTATGAAAATGGAGTTGTTGGAGAAGTTGTTGATTCAGTTAAAGGAAAAGGTTTTGTTATAAAAGTTAACGGTGGAAGTGTTATTTTAACAGATATAAAACCTGAAAATAAAAAAAATATATCAGGAAAAGATAGTATGAATGGAAACTTATTTAAGATAGGTGAAATACTAGGATAAATACAACTGGGGGAGATATTAAAAGATGAGAGCTACAGAAAAAAATGATAAGATTTCAAAAAAAACTATTCAAAGGTTAACAATGTACTTAAAGTGTTTAGATAATTTTTCACCAACTGATTATATATCGTCAGAAGAGATGGGTGTTTTATTAGGTTTAACAGCAGCTCAAATAAGAAAAGATTTTTCTAATTTCATAATGAACATTGAATCTTGTATAGGAATAAGGGGAAAAGGGTATAACGTAAAGTGTCTTTATGAAATGATTGAAAATATATTGGGAATAAACAAACAAAATAATGTAATTATAGTTGGAGCAGGAAAATTAGGAAATGCTATTTTTTTAGAAGGTGATATAGAAAAACCAAGATTTAATATTGTTGGTATCTTTGATATAACAAAAAGTAGAATTGGTAAGGAATACAAGGGGATAAAAATAAGTAATGTAAGTGATATTCCTAAAATAGCATCAGAACAAAAAATAGATATGGCAATTATAACAGAAAATAAATCTATAGCCCAACAAGTGACGGATATAGTAACACAATCAGGAATAAAGGCGATATTAAATATGACTTCTTTGGAAATAAAAGTTCCAAAGGATGTTGTAATTGAGCATATAGACTTAAATAGAAAGCTCCAAGAATTAAATTACTGGAAAGAAAAGGTGGAATAGTAATGAAAATTTTAGATGGTAAGTATGTATCTCAAAAAGTAAGAGATTCAATAAAAAATGAAATAATTGAGATAAAACAGAGTATAGGAAAAGTCCCAGGGTTGGCAGTAATACAAGCTGGTGATAATTTAGCATCTAAAATTTATGTAAACTCGAAAATAAAGCAATGTGCTGAAGTAGGTATTGATTCTAAAAATTATATTTTACCTTTAGATGTAACCGAATTAGAACTTTTAAATAAGATAGAGGAATTAAATAAAGATGATTCAGTTGATGGTATATTAGTACAATTACCATTACCAAGTCACATAAATACACCTAAAATTATAGAAGCAATTGATATATCTAAAGATGTAGATGGTTTTAAGCCAGAAAATTTAGGTAAAGTTGTTTTAGGTGATGATACAGCATTAATTTCTTGTACTCCAGCAGGAATTTTAAGATTATTCAGAGAGTATGAGATAGATTTAGAAGGTAAAGATGTTGTTGTTATAGGTAGAAGTAACATTGTAGGAAAACCAATGACAGCACTTTTAATAAATGAAGGAGCAACTGTAACTGTTTGTAACAGTAAAACAAAAAATCTTTCAGAAAAAACAAAAACAGCTGATGTAATAATTGTTGCAATAGGAAAAGCAAAATTCTTAACGGGGAATATGGTAAAAGATGGTGCTATTGTAATAGATGTAGGTATAAATAGGGATGATAACAATAAAATTTGTGGAGATGTAGATTTTGACTCTCTAAAAGATAAAGTATCACATATAACACCTGTACCAGGTGGAGTAGGACCTATGACTATAGCTATGTTATTAAGTAATACATTAAAGGCATTTAAAATCGGAAAAAGAAAATAGGGGAGAATTTAGAATGATTAAAAAAGAGTTTTATATTGTGGATAAAAGGATACTACCAAATTCAATACAGAGTGTTATTAAAGTAAATGAAATAGTTCAAACAGAAAAAATTTCAAAATATGAAGCTATAAAGAGAGTTGGAATAAGTAGAAGTACTTATTATAAATATAAAGATTACATTAAACCTTTCTTTGAAGGTGGAAAAGAAAAAGTATTTAGTATATATCTATCATTAGAAGATAAACCAGGTATACTGGCAAGAGTTTTAGATATAATAGCTGGGGAGCAGATGAATATATTAACAATTGTTCAAAATATTGCAATTGATGGAATAAGTAGAGTTACTATTTCTATTCAAACAACAGAAAATCTACTTAGAAAAATTGAAGAGATGCTAGAAAAAATAAGTACTCTTGATTTAGTTAAAGAGTTAAGAGTGATTGGAAGTAACTAGGAGGAAAAATGAAGTTGGATTTAGAAAACATCAAAAAATTAGCTAAAAGTATTGATGAGCATAATTTATCAGAAATTAGTGTAGAGATAAATGGAACAAAATTAGTAATGAAAAAAGAAGAAGTAAAAAATACAGTTGTAGAACAAAAAATAAAATATGTAGAAGAAACAGAAAAAAATAATTCTAATTCAGTAGAAGTATCAACTGAAAACTCTCTTGAAGATATAGAAGGAGTAGAAGTTTTATCACCTATGGTTGGAACGTATTATTCAGCACCATCACCAGACTCAGATGCTTTTGTAAAGCTAGGAGATAAAATAGAAATAGGAGATACTATTTGTATAGTAGAAGCTATGAAAATGATGAATGAAGTAAAATCAACTGTAGCTGGAACTGTAGTATCAATAAAAGCAACAGATGGAAAAAATGTAAAAAAAGGTGAAATATTATTTTTAGTAAAATAGAGGAGAGCGATTAGCTTTCCTTTTTCTTCTTTCAAAGTGCAGTATGTTGTTTTTTATGGAGAATTATGGTAGAATATATTTATATTTAATTAAGAAATAAGGAAGGTGTATTTTAGAGTTGGACACGTATCGTGATATTATTATATTGGTTGTATTAATTTTGTTATCTGGTTTTTTCTCAGCCTCAGAAACAGCATTAACATCTTTTAAAACAACAGATTTAGAGGATGTTGAAAAATCAAACAAGAAAACAGCACATTTATTAAAGAAGTGGTTGAAGAGCCC
>JBOFLW010000063.1:0-1150 GCA_051658065.1 Cetobacterium sp. | reverse complement strand
TAGGGTTCTCGGTGATAATTACTTTGTCACCTACTTGATAGACATGTTGTCTTCGAGTATTATTTTCCTTTTTATTATTTTGTATTATACGATGACGTTTTCTGTCAGCTATGTACTGCCAATCAGCTTTAAATACTGTATTATGTATGGCATCCCGTCCAAACACTAGTTGTGATGGAGTGGCACGATTCGTCGTGTGTACAGTTGTTCGCATAGCAAAGGCACATGCAGATAAGATTCCTGAAAAAGGATCATCCAGATCAAGGTCTGGGTTATTCGCCAGGTCATGTGACCGGATTAATTGATGTAGGGTTTGGTGCGCGCGCTCAACCATTGAGTTGGCTTGCGGATTTCGTGTCGTGATGACTTGTTGTTTAATACCGTACTCATTTTCGAGCATGTCTTTTGTTTCGGCCATGAATTCTGACCCTCTGTCACATATGACTTTGGTCGGCCACGGGTAGCGTACTAGCCACGTCTGCTGTAAAATGTTTGAAACATAATCAGCCCGTTTATTAGGGATTTCTACTATCTCGAACCATCCGGTTGCGGGATCTATCATTGTTAGACAATGTAATATTATTTCCTTTTTACTGCCATTTAGATCTACTGTGATGACATACGGACCAATGAGATCGATACATAGTACGTCCCACGGAATTATATCCGGATCCTTTGGTGGGAGTTTCCCGTATTTAAGCTGATGCTTTTTATTTAACTGGCAGCTGGCACATTTGCTACAGACTGCTTTTACTAGATTGCGCATACCTGGGAAGCAATAATGCTGTCCAATAGTTAACTCAGTACGAGTCTCACCAGGATGGCATAAGTTACTGTGGTACCATTCCACGGCTCGTTTGGTCAAAGACTTAGGGAGCACTATTTTTCCTTCTCTAGTTACTAGTGTAAAGGATTTACCAGCGAACATTCGCTGTTCGGTTTTGTACCTATCTGGCTTGGTTCGACAGGCCTTTTGAATGGCTGCGTCCAAAGATGTCTCGTGAGCAATCTCAGAATAGCTCAATGGATAACCAGTAGGGAAGTCATTCTGATCTTCTGCATACAGTTCACACAGGTCTTCGTAAGACAACTGTTCATAAGGTTCATTTTCGTTAATGTCTAGCCTACTTAAGGCATCTGCGACTATATT
>JBOFLW010000062.1:0-9564 GCA_051658065.1 Cetobacterium sp. | reverse complement strand
GTGACAACACGATTAAAAGTCGTGTGCTCTACCATCTGAGCTAATGACGCATATTTTATGGAGCGGGAGACGAGGGTCGAACTCGCGACATTCAGCTTGGAAGGCTGACGCTCTACCAACTGAGCTACTCCCGCATATTTATTCCATCTTGGTTATTTAGTTGTTTTGGTGGCGGGGGCTGGATTCGAACCAACGACCTTCGGGTTATGAGCCCGACGAGCTGCCAACTGCTCTACCCCGCGATATTTTAAATTTTAAATGGTGCCTGGGGCCGGAATCGAACCGGCACGCTATCAGATAGCTCGGGATTTTAAGTCCCGTGCGTCTACCTATTCCGCCACCCAGGCTTCCTAGTTGAAGGTGCTATTTGCTTTCGCGTTTCGCTTTCCCTCACGGACATTAATAATAATATCATAATTAATAAATAAAGTCAACATGTTTTTTTGCTTTTTTTTATGTTTTTTTATTCAAAAATAAAAGAACATCTACAACCCATTGATTTTAAAAGGTTTGTAAGATGTTCTTCTAATTTATTTTTTTATTTTTTTATTATAAAAACTTCTAAAAATTTCTAAAACATTAAAGAAAATTAATATTTTTACTATTATTTTTTTATAACCTTTTAATGTTTTGAATTCTAAAAAGTAAAGTTTTTTATTATTTCCATGCCAACTTTTGCCCCACCAATGTATTCCATATGTATTCACAGTTATTTTTTTATATGCAAATTCTTCTGTAAAATGATACGGATAAAAATATTCCGCCGGATATATTTTTATTCCATCTTCAAGTTTTAATATTTTAATTTCATTTTGAAAATTATAATCTTTTTTTAATATATATTGAAAGATAGCAGGGATTGTATAAATGTTTATATTCCAAATATCATTTTCATAAAAATCTAATACTTTTTTAAAAAAAATATGTCCTTTTTCTCCTCCTATAATTCCAGCACTCACTTGATTAAAATCTTCCATGCCTAAAAATAATTTATCATCTATAAAGCTATCTAATGATTTCAAAATTTGCATATCTGAATCCAAATATATTCCACCATGCTCATACAATACTTTCATTCTAAAATAATCTGATAAAAAAGCCCACAACTTTCTTTTGTAGCATTCTTTTAAAAATTTATTTTTTTCTACTTCATTATAAAAATTTAAATTTTCTTCATTCCACTCTATTATTTCATATTCTGGTAATTTTTCTTTCCATGAATTTATACAAATATCCATTATATTAGGTTTTAAACCTTTTCCTAACCAAATATAGTGTATCTTTTTTTCCATAAATAACTCCTAAAATTTTGGTATTTTTTGTGATTTTCCTATTTTTTTTCCAACTATATTTCTTAAAAAATTAGATATTTTAGGAGAAATATAAATTAAAATTTCTTCAAAATTTTTATTTTTAACTCCCTTAACATTTTTAAATATAGATCTATAATTTTTTAATTTTTCTTTATAATTTTTATTTAAATTAATATACCTATATAAAACAACTTTATAAAAACTAGGAATTAATTTTGAAAGTGCTTTTTTTCCAAAATCATCTGTTTTAGAGTACTCGTTCAAAAGCATAAAACATATTTTTTCCAAAGAATCTATACTTGAATCTGTTACATTACTCATAATACTACCACTTCTTTGTCTATAATAATAAAAAGATTTATCTATATACTTGATTTTTTTAGCTTTCAAATAAGCCATCGGTGTAAAATAACTATCTTCATGTATTAAGTTATCATGAAAATAAAGCTTATTTTCACAAATAAATTCTCTTTTATAAATATCATCTACAACTTCTTCTCTAAAACATTTGGTTCCTTCAAATAAAGTAGCAAAAAATTTTGTTCCTTTTCCAACTGTAAATTCTTTTATCTCTTTAGATCTAAATAGTGGTTCTCCAATTTTTTGATCTGTAAAATATCTCATATTTCCTACCATAATATCTAAATCTAAATTTTGACCCTCTTTAAAAAATGCTTCAAATTGCTTATAATCGATTATATCATCGCTGTCTATAAAAGAAATATATTCACCTTTAGCTTCTCTTATCCCTGCATTTCTAGCAGAAGATAATCCGCCATTTTTTTTATCTATTATTTTTGTTATCTTTGGATATAGTTCTAAATATTCCTCTAAAATTTCTAAGCTTTTATCTGTTGAACCATCATTTATCAAAATAACTTCGTAGTTTATATTCTTTATTTTATAAATACTTTCTAGGCACTCTTTTAAATATTTTTGAACGTTATAAACAGGCACTATAATTGTAAGTTCCATATTTTTCTCCTATAAATATCTATTATTATTTTTTCATCAAATTCTTTTATTATCTTTTCCCTTCCATTTCTTCCCATCATTTTTCTCTCTTCTGATGATAACTTTATAAAATCTTCTATTTTTTGTGACAAATCTATAGAATCTTTAACTTTAACAAGATAACCATTTTTTCCATTTTCTACAATCTCTTTGCATCCAGTGACATTTGTTGCTATAATTGGCTTTTCCATACTTGCGGCTTCTAATAATACTTTTGAAATTCCTTCTCTATAAGAAGGTAAGATTACACAATCTGAAGTATTAATTATATTTTCAACATCTTTTCTATGTCCTAAATATTTTAAAATTCCTTTATCTGTATATTCTTTCATTTTAGAAGAATCTATTCCATTTCTTAAATCTCCACCTAATGAACCTAAAAACCAAAATTCAGCATTGAACCCTTTATTTTTTATAATTTCAGCTGCTTCAATATATTCACGAGCACCTTTATCATAAAAAGCTCTTGCTATCATAAGAAATATTACTTTAAAGTTCGGAATTCTTTCTTTAGGTGCAAATTTTTCTGTATTAACACCTTCACTAGGCAAAACATAAATTTTATCATTTATCACAATTTTTTCTGATATTAAAGTTTTTTTATCATCTTCATTTAATGTCCACACTTCTTTAGCATACCTCAAAGAGAACTTATAAAGGAATTTAGCTAAAAGAGAAATTAATCCACCTTGAACAAAAGAATAACCTAAACCTGTTAATATAGCAATACTTGTTACATTGGATAAACGTGCTGCAAGAGTTCCATATATATTTGGTTTTATTGTATAATGAAATACTATATCTGGCTTTTCTATTTTGTAAATTTTTTTTAATTGTAAAAAAAGATTGAAATCTTTTATTGGATTAACTCCTCTAAGAGAGACTTCTATTTCAATATGCTTTATTCCTAACTCTTGAAAAAAATCTATTCTAGAATCTTTAGGAGCTATAACTAGCACTTCATGTCCATCTTCTATTAAAGCTTTTATAACTCCGTATCTAAATATATAAATATCCCATAAAACATTTGCTGTAAAGAATATTTTCATTTTTTTCATAACTTACTCCTTTCTAATACTGTATTAGTAACTCTTTTCCGTAACTGTCTTTTAAATATTTTTTAGATTCTATCAGCTCTTTTTCTCTTTTTTTATAATCTAATTTTTCAAAAAATACATTTTGATAATTATAATTTATTACATTGGCTGGAAATGTTATGCTTCTGTAAATTCTAGTAAAACTTAAAAAAACTATTATTGATATCATTATTTTTTTATCAACATATTCCAAACTTCTTACTAAAATTATCCAAGCACTGTATACAAATAAAATTCCTATTCTTAAAGATATCACTGGTAATTCTGATAAAAATAAAAATATATAAACCCAAATATACAAACTGTTTTTAAGAATATTATTTTTTTCATATTTATAAGCTAAATAAAAAACTATAACTCTTTCTATGTAAAACAAATTAAAACCTCTATTTAAATTATTTGGCAATAATTGTTTGTAATTTATAATCTTATTTTTGATAATTTCTGGTAAAAAATTAAAGTTAAAACTTAACAATTCTTTTATTATTTTAAACTCAAAAAAATAATATAAACTTCCAATCAAAAATAAAGATAAAATAAACTTTTTTTTATAATTATAGTTTAAAATAAGATACATTGGTATGTATACAATAGAGCTTATATGAAATAAACATCCTAAAACATTTAGTGATAAAAATTGAAATAGTTTTCTCTCTTGTATGTACTTTAAAGAAAACAAAAATAATATAATTGATTTAGTATTTCTTAATAACTCTACTTCAATATGCAAACCTTGAATACTAAAAAAAATAGCAAATGCCATTAAAGAATATTTAGAATATTTTTTAAAAATAAAATAAAAACAAATTAAATCAGCTGCTAATGATACTATTTGATAAAATACATAATTTTTAAAAATTTTACCTATTACCAAACTGTAAAGCATATATCCTTTTTCATAAATATAAGTTCCATTCATAAATGAAGGATAATAAAAATACCAATCCCATCCTAAAAATCCTCTTGTTCCTAAAAATATTATCAAAAATAAAATAACCCCTATTAATACTCTTTCTTTTTTTTTTTCATTTTTATAATAAACATCCAATATTCCTAATAAAAGTAAAATTATAGCTATTAATATAAAAATCATTTAGATTGCCCTTTATAAACTTCTATATATTTTTTTGCCATTGTCTCAATTGAATAAGATAAACTATTCAAAATTCCAGCTCTACTTTTTTCAGAATAAAACTTTGTATTTTCTAAGCTAATTATCTTCTGAACTAAGTCATTTGTATTTCCTAATTCAAATAATAATCCTCCATTTCCAATAACATCTGACAATCCCTCTACATTACTTCCAATCGTAGGTAATCCTGATGCCATAGCTTCTAGGGCACTCAATCCAAATCCTTCAAAATTAGATGATTGAATTGCTACATCTGCTCTTTTCAACAACGATGGAATAGAACTTGAATATCCTAAAAAATTAACTCTATCTTCAAGTTTTAACATCAATACTTCTCTTTTTACTAATTCTTGAGTTTCTCCGTCGCCTACAAAAGTAAGAGTATATTCTTTAGGTAAATTTTTAAGTGCACGGACAACAGTTAAATGATCTTTTGATTTATGAAATCTTGAAACCATAATTAAAGAATTGCCTTTACGCTCTCTCGTTTTGCCCATAAAAGCTCTTAAAGAAACTCCGTTGCTAACTACTTCTATTTTTTTAAAACTTACTCCCGTCCATTTTATTAGTTCACGTGCTGTTGCTTCTGAAATTGCAATAACTTTATCAAAAGAATGATATATAAATTTATCTAAAATTTTATATATTTCCTTTTCTCTTCTACGATTATGAGTACTATGCTCTGTTGTTATGTAAATTAATTTTTTATTAAGATAACGAGCTAAACTTGTCCAAATTTGAGAATGAATCAAATGAGCATGTACCACTTCTATTTTTTCGTTTTTAATAACTTTTGATATTTCAAAAATATTTTTTAAACTTAATTTATCGTTTATTGAAGTTGTATGAACTTTTATACCTCTTTTTTTATAATCTTCTAAAAATTTTTCACCTTTTGTATCCAACACTAAAAGTTCAACTTCTACTCCTTGTTTTTTTTGTGATGGTATTAATTCTAATAATAATTTTTCTGTACCACCTAATTCTAAAGATGTTACTATATGAAGTATTTTCATTTAATTCTCCTATTTTTTTTATAATCATAATAACATGATTGTAAATATCTTATCAAAAATTTTAATTTATTATTCAATGGAATTTTTTTTCTTAACATATACTTATAATATAATTTTAATCCTTTAGGATTTTGTTTTATAATTTCTTTAAATCTTTTTGTATATCCATCATCTAAATATTCATAATAATATATTCCTTGATTTATGTATCTGAAAGTATAATTTTCACCTATTTGATTCCAAACATATCCTTCTGGTATAAATTTTTCGTTATCTATTTCAGGAAATGGAAATTCTTTGATTATTGATGTTTTTACTATTTCAGCTTTATCACCTAATATCTTTTTATTATAAAAAACATCTATTGGATTACTATCTATTTGATAATCACCAAAATCAGAAGCTTTTATAATATTTTCTTTGAGTTCTGAAATTTTTATTTTTTTAAATACAAGACCTGCGTATTCTTCTGGAAGAGTAATATATTCTTCCAAAATGATCTCTACAGCTTTTTCATTTAGATAGTCATCACTATCTACAATAAAAAAAAGGTTACTTGAAGCTAATAAAACACCTTTATTTATAGCACGCATTTTTCCACCATTGGTTACTTTTTTATATACTATTTTTATTTTTTTTTCTTTTATAAATTTTTCTATAACTTCTTCTGTTTTATCAAATGATCCATCATCTATTATTATCCACTCAAAATTTTTAACTGTTTGATTTATTAAACTTTTATATAATCTTTCTAATGTGTCTGCTCTATTGTAGGTAGGTGTAAATATTGTTATCATTTCATTACCTTCCTTTTCCAAAAATAACAGTTTTAAGTGTTTTAAATAGTATAGTTATATCTAAATATAAACTATAACATTTTATATAATATAAATCATATTCTAATTTATTTTTAGCATCTTCAACAGTTGCGCCATAAGGATACATAACTTGTGCCCAACCCGTTAATCCAGGTTTTATCATATGTCTTAAACCATAATAAGGAATCTGCTTTTCTAGCTCTTTGATAAATACCATTCTTTCTGGTCGTGGACCTATAAAGCTCATGTCTCCTCTAATTACATTTAAAAGTTGAGGTAATTCATCTATTCTAGTTTTTCTCATGAAATTACCAAACTTAGTCACTCTTGGATCATTTTTTTGAGCCCACTTTGCACCGTCTTTTTCTGCATCTTGTCTCATACTTCTAAATTTATAAACCAAAAATTCCTCTTCATTTTCTCCAACTCTTGCTTGAGAATAAATTACTGCTCCTGGACTTTCTATTTTCACAATTACAGCTGCTATTATCATTATTGGAAATGTTAATAATAAAATTAGTATTGACATTCCTATATCAAATATACGCTTTAATTTATTTTGGAATTTACTTCTTAAAATTTCAAATCCATAGGCATCTAATAACCATTCTTCACTTATTTGAGAAACTTCTATTTTTTTTTCTATATCTAGCATATAATCTAAATATCCCATCACGTGAGTGTTTTTTAATTTAATTTTTAATATTTTTTCTATTTCTTTTTCGGTTAATTTTATTTTTGCAAGTAACAATAATTTTATTTCATTTTTTTCTACAAATTTTTCGAGATTATCAATATCATCAGAAAAAGGAATATATTCATAACCTTCTAATTTTTCCAAACTATTTTCTAAATTTGATTTTAAATCTCCAATTCCATATATAGATACTGGTTTAACTTTATATACAGCTAAATTAATAATTGTTTTTATAAAAATAGTTATTGAAGTAAATAAGATAAATAATAAAATTAACCAAAAATCCCAACTTACTAAAAACCATACAAAAAAAATAATGAAATTCAGCATTATTAATAATATATAATTTTTTAAAGAATATTTTGGAGTATCAAAATTCATTAAATCTAAAAGATATGTTCCTAATAAGACAAATGATATTAAAACAAATCCTACAATTTTAGTTTCTAGCGTTAATCCAAATAAATTCATTAATATTGAAAAAATTACTCCTAAAGTTCCTAAATAAATTACTTTTAACATTAATTATCACTATCCCCTTCATAAAGAAATACTCTTTCTCCATCTTCTATTAAATTTTCTTCAGGACTACTTTTATCATAAAATATAATCGCTTTAAAAATTTCATTTTTTGAATCTAATCCATATTCTGAAAATAATCCTGTTGGATATGCTCCTTCTCTAAAAGAAGTGATTGTCAATATATTATTATTCCTAACTAAATATTTACTTTTTTGATTCATTGTATTTTTATCTTCATTTTCTTTTCCAATTCTACCTAAAATTTTTCCTAAAAGATTAAGTTGAAATTCATCTTCATCATTTTTTAATTTCCAAATTCCTAAATTTTGCTTTTCTATTTTTACTTTTCTCATCTCTTTTCCAGTTTTTAAAATATATCTTATATTTCCTAAGCTGTCAAAAGCAAAAGGTATTCCTTCTGATTTTAAATTATAAGAAACTAAATTAAATCCAGGTTGAATACTATTAGATATTCTTTTTTCTATATATATAGAAGGTAATGCATCATCAATTGAATAAGTTTTTAATTTTAGTTTATTTACTTTTTCAACTTTTTTAGTTTCTGAATTAATTTGTTCTAACACTACTATATTTTCTGTTTTAGGAAATAAACCTACTATTGGAAATAATTCTCCTGGTAAATATTTTTTTTCATACATAAAATTAGGCATTCCATTCTTTCCTAAAACTGTTATTCTTAAAAGCTCTATTTTTTCATTTTTTCCATATTTCAGCCCATAAGCTAGAGGTGTTCTTCCATAAGGATTATATTTCAAATAAGGTTTATCGAATGTGAATACCTCTTTTTCATACTCTTTTTTTATCTGTTTTTCAAATTTTTCATCTTTAACATATAAATCACCATATAAAGAAGCTTTCCTTATATCAAATCCCTTTAACATTTCTCCTATTTCTATTGCCAATAATGGATTTACAATTCCTATCTTATGTAAAGTTTTACTTATTTCTACTATTTCTTCTAAATTATATTTTTTTAAATCTTTTTTTTCTACAAATTCAACAGTCAAAGGTGACTTTGAAAGCATTTCACTTATTTCTATTAATTTTTCTTCTGATATTTGTTTAAATGTAATTTCACTATTTTTTATTGGTAAAAGTTTTGTTATTCTACTTTTAATTTTTATAACTTCAGGTCTATTTTTTATATTTTTTACAATTTTATCAAAATTATCTTTTATTATATATTCTCTAAAATATTTTCCTAATTCAGGTGACAATAATGATAAATCTTCAATAGCTTTAATAACTTTAACATTTTCTAAAGATTTTTGGTAATCAATATTTTCTATATAACTTTCTATTTTTTTGTCATTTAAAAAATTAACTAATTCTTGATTTTTTAATATTATAATTGCTATATTCATTTTATCTATCGAAAGATTTTCTAATATTAATTTTAATCGATCATCTTTTAATTTCGCACTAAATATTTTTTTGTTTTTTATTTTTTCATTTTTTATATATATTTCTGATAATTTTTGATTTTTTTCTATTTTTTTTTCTATTTCTTTTTTATTAAATAAAACACTAAAACTTATTAATATTAAAAATAATGAGATTATTAATATCAATATTTTTTCCTTTTTCATTATTCTCCCCTTTTGCTATTATTTTTTTACACATTAATATTATACACTATAACTAAAAAATTGTATAAAAAAAAGAGCCCTTGGCTCTTTAAGTTTTTTAAATTAAGTTTTTATTTTTTACAAAAAATAAAAATGGCGCTTCTTGCTGGGCTCGAACCAGCGACAACACGATTAACAGTCGTGTGCTCTACCAACTGAGCTAAAGAAGCACTTTTTTTAAGATTGGCAACTTCCTATCCTCCCAGGGGGCTGCCCCCCAAGTACTTTCAGCGTTTATGGGCTTAACTTCCAGGTTCGAAATGTTACTGGGTGTACCTCCATAGCTATCGTTGCCAATCAATATTT
>JBOFLW010000061.1:0-7177 GCA_051658065.1 Cetobacterium sp. | reverse complement strand
GTATCTGTTGGATAAATAATTATTCCATCTTCATTTAATATTTTTTTTATATTTTCATAATCTATTTTGTCTTCTTTATATACAAATCTTTTCATAATGAGTCCTTTTAATTTATATTTAGTTATACAAAATAATTTTATCATATTAAAATAAAAAAAGCTAGTAGTATACTAGCTTTTATATATTGCTTTTATTTTTCAAATAATTCTGATACTGATTCATTATTAACAATTCTTCTTACTGCTTCTGCTAATATTACATCTACAGATACCACTTTTATTTTATCTATTTTCTTAGATTCTGGAAGTGATATTGAGTCTGTTATTATTACCTCTTTTAAAGAAGATGCTTGTAATCTTTCAATAGCTGGATCTGAGAATACTCCGTGTGTACAACAAGCATAGGCCTCTATTGCTCCTCTTGCCATTATTGCATCAGCTCCGTTAGTTATAGTTCCTGCTGTATCAATCATATCATCAATAAATATTGCTATTTTACCTTCAACTTCTCCAATTAAGTTCATTACTTCTGACATATTTGGTTTCGGTCTTCTTTTATCAATTATTGCTATTTTACAATCTAGCCATTCAGCTAATTTTCTAGCTCTTTTTACTCCACCAATATCTGGAGATACTACTACTACCTTTTCACCTGATAATCCTCTATCTATGAAAGATTTAGCTAATAAAGGTAATGCTTGCATGTGATCTACTGGAATATCAAAGAATCCTTGAATTTGATCAGCATGTAAATCCATAGTTACAATTCTTGTTGCACCTGCTGTTGTTAATAAATTAGCAACCAACTTAGACGTGATTGGCTCTCTTGGTCTAGACTTTCTATCTTGTCTAGCATACCCATAGTAAGGAATAATAACATTTATTGATTTTGCTGATGCTCTTTTTAAAGCATCTATAAATATTAATAACTCCATTATATTTTCATTTACTGGTTCAGATGTAGATTGAACAACAAATACGTCTCTACCTCTTACTGTTTCACCTATACAAACATAAACTTCTCCATCTTTAAATCTAACAATCTCAACTTCTCCTGTAGAAGTTCCATACTTTTGAGCTATTTTATTAGCTAGCTCCATATTTGATGTTCCAGCAAAAATTTTTACACCAGGTCTTTCCATTTTTTCTATTTCCTCCAATCAAATTTTATAACTTGTTTACTTCTTGATACTGCTAAGGCATTTTCTGGAACATCTTTTGTTATTACTGATCCCGCTCCAACCAAAGCATTTTCTCCTATATTTACAGGAGCCACTAACATCGTATCACTACCTATAAAAGCATTTTTTCCAATTGTGGTTTTGAATTTATTTTTACCATCATAATTACAAGTAATTGTACCTGCACCTATGTTAGTTTTTTCTCCTACTGTAGCATCTCCAAGATATGTTAAGTGCCCTGCCTTAACACCCTTTTCTAATACTGATTTTTTTACCTCTACAAAGTTTCCAATATGAACTTCTTCTTTTAAATGAGATTTTGGTCTTAAATGTGCAAATGGACCTATTGTTACTTTATTTTCAACAATACTTTCTTCTAATACAGAGCTTTCAATTCTAACTTCATCAGCTATTTTGCAATCTATTATTCTCGTGTTACCTAATATTTCACAATTTTGACCAATCTCTGTATCTCCCTGTATTAAAGCTCCTGGATAGATAGTTGTATCTTGACCAATTACAACACTTTCTTCTATATAAGTATTATCTGCATCTATTAAAATAACTCCATTTTCCATATGTTTATGATTTATTCTATTTTTCATAATTTTATTTGCTTTTTCTAATTCTATTTTAGAATTTATTCCTAAAATTTCATCATTATCTTCTAGTAAAAAAGCTTCAACTTTTTTGCCATCTTTAACATTTATTGAAATAACATCAGTTAAATAATATTCACCATTTTGATTTTTATTATCTATTTTTTCTAAAGCTACCAATAATTCTTTTGCTTCAAAACAATAAACACCTGCGTTTACTTCTTTTATAGCTTTTATCTCTTTTGTAGCATCTTTTTCTTCAATAATTCCTATTACAGATCCATCTTGTTTTAAGATTCTTCCATATCCAAACGGATTTTGGTAAATAGAAGTTAAAACTGTTGTTACTGCTCCTGTTGTTTTATGATAGTTATATAAATTTTTTAAAGTTTCCTCTTTCAATAAAGGAGTATCACCACATAATACCATAACTGTTCCATCAAAATCGTTTAATTTTTCTTTAGCTTGTTTTACAGCATGACCAGTTCCTAACTGTTCATTTTGTACAACGTATTCTGAATTCTGAAGTATTTTTAATACTTCTTCTTTCTTATGACCTAATATAAGTATATTTTCTATTGATCCTATTTTACTACATGTTTCAACAATTTTTTGAACCATAGGAACACCACAAACTTTATGTAGAACTTTTGGCAGCTCTGATTTCATTCTTGTTCCTTTTCCAGCTGCTAAAATTAACGTTTTTAAACTCATTATACCCTCCGTTTTTTTCAACCTTTATATTGTACCATAAGATTTAATCATTTTGCAAAAAGAAATTTCAATTCTAATTAATTTTGTTGTAATTTTTCATAAGCTTCATTTATCTCTTTAAATTTTTTCTCATGCATATCTCTAATTTCTTGTGTTGCATTAGCATATCTATCTGGATGATGTTTTTTAGCTAACTCTCTATAAGCTTTTTTTAATTCTTCTGGCGTTGCACCTTCTTGAACTCCCAATAAATCATAATATTTCTTTTTATCTTCAAAAGTTCCAAATGGATTATTCTGATAACCACCCTGATAACTTCCACCATATTGATTACTTTGATTTCTAAACATATCCTCAAAGTCTTTTTGACTATATGATTGATAGTAAAAATTTCTTTTTTTTGGATTTTTTTTATTCATAAAATATCTAATTACCAAAAATATAAGAATTACTGGAAAGAATTGAATTACTATAAATCCAAAAAACGAAATTAGTAACATCATAAAAAATAATATTGGTAATGAGGATATTGCTCTATTCATTCCAAATATTAGTGCTACTACTAAAAAAATAGCCGCTGTCAAAATTAGTGCTATTGATATCATTTTTTTCTCCTTGATTTTTTACTATATTATAAAATAAGGAATAGAAAGCCTATTCCCTACTTTAATTTATTTTCTAACTCTTTTATTTTTTCTTCTATCTCTTTGTCTCTCGGATCTATTTCAAAAGCTGCAACATATTCATTCATAGCTTTTCTATATCTCCCTAAAAATTCATATTCTTTAGCAAAATCTAAATGTGCACTGTATATATCCAAATCTAAAAATATAGCAAAATCATAACTACTTATTGCATCAACTATTTTTCCAGCTCTTGAATATGCATTTCCTAGTAAAAAATATACAAATGCATCACTCGGTTTGTTGTCTAAAAACATGTTAAAATATTTTATGCTATTTGCATAATTCCCCAGTTCATAATTTAAGTATCCTAAAAACCCGATTGTGTCGCTATCTTTTTTTCCTAAAGCTCTAAGTTTTTCATAAATTTCGAGAGCACCTTCACAATCTCTTTTATAAAAAAGAACTGTTCCTAATTTTTCTAAATTTTCAACATCATTTGTTTTTGTTAAAAGTTCAAATCTAATATCTTGTTCTTGTTTTAATAAGTCTTGTTCATTTACATCTATTCTCTTTAGTATCTTTTTTCTTAGCATTTTAATCCCCCCTTAGGTTTTTTAAAACTACTTCTCGAGAGATTATATCATATTTTTCCTTTTTATTTAAGAACTTTTAAATAAAAAAAAAGAGCTTTATGCTCTTTTTAATTTATCTTATAATGCTGCTTTTGCAGTTTCTGCTAATTTAGCGAACTCAGCTGCATTGTTTAAAGCGATATCTGCTAATACTTTTCTATCTAACTCGATTCCTGCTCTCTTTAATCCGTTCATTAAAGTAGAGTAAGTTAATCCGTTGATTCTTGCAGCAGCGTTGATTCTGATGATCCATAATTGTCTCATCTTTCTCTTTCTAACTTTTCTATCTCTTGTAGAGAAAGCTTCTGCTCTCATTACTGCTTGTTTAGCTTGCTTGAAAACGTCACCAGACGCTCCTCTAAATCCTTTTGCAGCTTTTAAAACTTTTTTATGTCTTCTTCTTCTAACTATTCCAGTCTTAACTCTCATTTACTTTCCTCCTAAAATTGGTTCTTTAACAATAATATTCCTGAAGAATTATTATCTTCCTACTCCGTATGGTAATAATCCTTTTAAGTGCTTCACTAATGTTGAAGTGATTACTGTATCCTTCTTTAATCTGTTCTTTCTTTTTCTTGATTTCTTAGTTAAGATATGGCTCTTTCCTGGCTTCTTAACAACGAACTTTCCTGTTCCAGTAACCTTAATTCTCTTTTTAGCACCTCTATGAGTTTTCATCTTTGGCATTGTAATGTTCCTCCTCTCAAATCTTCACTATTTTTTTGGTGATAAGATCAAATATTTTTGCTTATCGTTATATTTTTTATCAACGTCTGCGATTTCAGTAAATCTGTCAGATATATGATTTAACATTTCAATTCCCTGATCAGCATACATTCTTTCTCTTCCGTACTGAACAAGAGTTATCTTTACTTTATTATCTTTTTCTAAGAATTTAGTAACATGACCGATTTTTGTATCCATATCATGTTGGTCTATTCTAGCTCTGAATTTAACTTCTTTAAGAATAACTTGTTTTTGATTTTTTTTAGCTTCTTTAGCTTTTCTAGTCTGCTCATATTTGAACTTTCCATAATCCATTACTTTACATACTGGAGGAGTTGCATTTGGAGAAATCTCAACTAAATCAAGCTCTTTTTGTGCTGCTAATTCTAAAGCTTCAAATGCTGACATTATACCTAACTGTTCTCCAGTTTCAGAGATAATTCTTAACTCTCTACCTCTAATTTTTTCATTAATTCTAACTTTGTCCGAAATAATAGACACCTCCTAATTAACTATCAAATAAAAAAAAACAGGACGTAAATTTCCTGTTAAACTCAAATAATTATTAAGGATTTCCTTAAATAAAAATTTAGATACCTTTATGAAAGTCAAGCTCCATAAGGTGAGAAACAGGAAGTTTCTTCTTGATAAATCTTATTAATTGTCTTTAATAATTATAACACAACTTTGCAAAAAGTCAAACTAAATTTTATTGGTCCCCTTCATTTCAGAGGACCAATTTATTTTAATTACTCTTCGCTTGAAGATGTTCCATACTTTTCTAATAACTCTTTGCTTTCAGTTTTTTCATTTTCTAATTCTATTTTTTTTGATGAAAGTTTTATTCTTTTCTTTTCAGAATCTATTTCAACTATTTCAGCAATCACTACTTGTCCAACTTTAAATGTATCTTTTAAATTTTTTACAAATTCTCTTGATGCTAACTGAGTTGGAATAAACCCATCTACTCCCTCTTCTAACTTAACAAACATTCCAAAATCTTGGATATTTTTTATTTCTTTTTCAACTTTATCACCAATTTTATATTTTTCTAAAGTTGTTTCCCAAGGACTTTTTGTTAATTCTTTTATACTTCCCTTGATTTTTTGATTTTCTAAATTTAACTCAGTTACTTTAAATTCTACTTCGTCACCTTTAGAGTATTTTTTATTTCCAACCCAAACAAAATCTGAATTATGAATAAATCCATCTACTCCCTCTTCTATTTGTACAAAAATTCCAAAAGGTTTAACTTCAACTACTATTCCTTTTAAAATTGATCCTACTGCAAATCTTGTAGCTCCATTTTCCCAAGGATTAACACTTAACTCTTTTATACTTAATTTTAATTTTCTTTCTGCTGGTTTTAACTCTTGAATAATTGCTTTTATTTCATCTCCTACTTTAACAAAATTATTTACATTAATTTTGTTACTTGTCCAAGAGAAATCAGAGCTATGAATTAAACCTTCTACACCAGGTATTAACTCTACGAATGCTCCATAATTAGTTATTCTTGTTACCTTTCCTGTTACTTCAGTTCCAACTGAATTATTTTCAGCAACTGTTTCCCAAGGATTTTTTATTAAAGCTTTTATTGATAATTTTATATTTCTCTTTTCTTTTTCTATCTCTATAATTTTAGCTTCAATTACATCTCCAGATTTATATAATTTATTTAGATCTGCAGTTTTTTTCCAATCTATTTCTGATATATGTATAAATCCTTTTAACTCTTCTAATTTTACTGTTAATCCAAATGCTAAAACATCTAGAACTGTCGCTTTTACAACACTATTTAAAGTTAATTTTTCCATAGCTTCAATCTCTTTACTTGCTACTAACTCTCTTCTTGAAAGAAGTATTTTCTTTCCTTTTTTATCTTCTTTTATCTCTTTTACAATAACAGATAACTCTTTTCCTACAAAAGAATCTCCACTATTAAAAGGAATTTCTGATAATGAGTTTGGTAAGAACCCTTGCTGTGAGAACATCTCAACAATATATCCACCATTTACTCTTCTCATTATTTTTCCTGTTACAGCTTCATTTTTTTCAAATGCAGCTTGTAATTTTGTTGCTCCAATCTCCATATCGACTCTTCTTTTTGAACCTATTAAAATCATAGAATCGTCTTCTTCAGCTTGGGCTACTATCAGAACTTCAACTTCGTCTCCTGTAGAATATCCTACTAATTCCTCTGTTCTTACTCTTACAGCCTTTGGTTCTCCAGCCACTTCTAAATATGTAAAGTTTCTATCTGTGCTTACTATTACACCACTCACTTTACTCTTTATTTCTTCTTCCTCTTTCACTGGCATATACTCGTTTAGTAACGCTTCAAAATCTTCATTGTAATCAAAGTTAGACATTAAAGTTCCCCCTTATTTTATTTTCTATTTTTTTTATGATATCTTCTGGAGTTGAAGCACCTGCTGTTATCCCTATTTTCATATTTTTTGAAAATATTGATAAATCCAATTCATTTTCATTTTGAATTAAAAAACTATTTGAATTTTCAGCTAAAGCTACCTCTAAAAGTTTTTTACTATTAGAACTTTTTAAATCTCCTATAACAATAACGATATCACATGCTCTAGAAAGCTTTCTAGTAGCCTCTTGTCTTTCACTTGTTGCTCCACATATCCTATCAAATATCTTCGCATTTGAATAGTATTTTTGTAAATATTCTTTTATTGC
>JBOFLW010000060.1:0-2316 GCA_051658065.1 Cetobacterium sp. | reverse complement strand
CAGATGGGAAACTACTTGGAACCTTAAGTTTGTATTGACTTTCATTTTAAAATAATGTAGTCTAATTAATAGTAAAAAATTTATGGAGGCGTTTAACAATGAATAATTTATCAACAAAAAGTAAACTTTTACTTGGAGTCCAACATGTACTTGCTATGTTTGGTGCTACTGTTTTGGTTCCATTTTTAACTGGATTAAATCCATCAATTGCATTATTATCTGCTGGAGTTGGAACTCTTCTTTTCCATTTATGCACTAAAGGAATTGTACCTGTATTCTTAGGCTCATCTTTTGCTTTTATTGGTGCTCTAACTCTTGTTCTTAAACAAGAAGGAATAGCTGCAATTAAAGGTGGCGTTATTTCAGCTGGTTTTGTTTATATTTTTATGTCTTATATGATTAGAGTATTTGGTGTTCAGAAAATAAAATCTTTCTTCCCACCAGTAGTTGTTGGACCTATTATTATGGTAATTGGTCTTAGAATGAGTCCTGTTGCACTTTCTATGGCTGGATATTCTAATGGACACTTTGATTTGAAAAGTCTTCTTGTAGCTGCAATAGTTATTACTTCAATGATAACTATATCTATTTTAGAAAAATCTTTCTTCAGATTGGTTCCTATATTAATATCTGTTATTCTTGGATACTGTGTTTCTATATTTTTAGGTTTAGTAGATTTCACACCTATTGCTAATGCTAATTGGATTGGTTTTTCTCCTGAAGCTTTAAAAGACCTTTTAACTCTTCCTAAATTTTCAATGACTGGAATTTTAGCAATTGCACCTATCGCTCTAGTTGTTTTTATAGAACATATTGGAGATATCACAACTAATGGAGCTGTTGTTGGAAAAGATTTCTTTAAGAATCCAGGGATTTCTAGAACTCTTTTAGGAGATGGTGTTGCAACTGTTGCCGCTGGATTAATTGGTGGTCCTGCTAATACTACATACGGAGAAAATACAGGAGTTTTAGCTGTTACTAAAGTTTATGACCCTGCTATTTTAAGAATTGCTGCTTGCTACGCTATTGTACTTAGCTTTATTGGAAAATTTGGAGTTATTTTACAAACTATTCCTACACCTGTTATGGGTGGGGTTTCAATAATACTATTTGGAATGATTGCTTCTGTTGGAGTTAGAACTGTTGTTGATGCTGAAATTGATTTTTCACATTCTAGAAACTTATTAATATCTTCTCTTATCTTTGTTTTAGGAATTGCTATTGATAATATTATAATTTGGAAAACTGTTTCTCTTTCTGGTCTTGCAATAGCTGCACTTATCGGAGTTACACTTAATAAAATTTTACCAAAAGATCAACTGAATAATTAATCCACAATTAATAAAAATAGAAAGAATTGAGAACCTTTTCTTTCTATTTTTTATTTTTTGTTGTAATATATAAAATATACCAGAGTGATATGGGAGGATTGATGAAAAAAATTATAATTTTTATTTTAATTGCCAACACTGCTTTCGTTGGAAAATATTTTTATGAAAAAAAATCAACAAAATCTACATCAAAAATACAAAACAATAAAATTACAAATAATGAGGAGGAATTTTCTATGATAACGAATACTAATGATATTAATCAACAATACAAATGGGACTTGACTCATATATATCCTAACTGGAACGAATGGGATAAAGACTTACTAAAATTAAAAGAACTTATGGCAGAAGTTCCAAAGTATGAAGGACTAATTTCACAAAATTCAAATAACTTTATTAAATTTATAGCTTTAGAAGAAAGTGTTGCTAGATTACTAGATAAAGTTTATCTATATCCTTATTTACAAAGAGATTTAGATTCTACTAATGAAAAAGCTTCTGTTAAGCTCCAAGAAATTGAAAGTATATATGCTAATTATTCAATAACTTCTTCATGGATTACTCCAGAAATTTTAACTATTCCTGAAGAAATTATGAAAAAATGGATTGATGAAAATTCTGAACTTCAACCTAATCGTTTTCCTTTAATGGAAGTTTACAGACTTCAAGAACACGTTTTAACTGCTGATAAAGAAAAACTACTTTCATATTTTGGACAATATTTAGGTGTTCCTTCTGATATATATAGTGAATTATCTACATCAGATATTAAGTGGAATGAGATTGAATTAAAAGATGGAAGTAAAGCTACTGTTACAAATGGAGTTTATTCTAAAATAGTTTCTACAAATAGAAATCAAGAGGATAGAAAGAAAGCTTTTGAAGCTCTTTATAACTCTTTTAATATCAATAAAAATACATATGCTTCTATATATAAAAGTATCTTACAAAGAGATTTTGCCGATGCTCAATCTAGAAATTA
>JBOFLW010000059.1:0-2023 GCA_051658065.1 Cetobacterium sp. | reverse complement strand
GCGTAATCAAAACCATTTTGTCTTGAACGATTAAATAGTGATATAGTAGATTCGAAATCATCTCCCATCTCAGAGATTGAGTTACTCCATTTTACAGAGTAATCACGATAACCAGTGTAGTAAAAGTTTAACGAATAATTTACTTCATTGAATATATCCTCTTCCATTTCGAAAGTTGTTAAGAAACGATTGTAGTTTTTACGTAGTTCGATAGACATCTCGTTTCCATCTTTTTTTCCACGCTCCCATTCTTCGAGCCAGATATAGCTATAATCAACACTTAAAAAACTGAATGGTTCAAACTCAAGAGTAACTTTATTTGAATTTTTCTCACTATAGTAATCACTAAAACTTCCACCTTCATATCGAGCTTTAAAATTTTTAAATTTAATTTGAGCTAAACCTTCAAAAGTCCAATCTTTTTCAAAGTTTTGATTACTCAGAATCTGCTCGCCTTTTAAAACAATAGAGTAAGCATGTGTATTTACAAAATCACTATATATAATCTCTCCACCAGCACGCTCTAAATATTCGTCTGAATTATCAATATTCTGAAAATTTTTAAAGTAGTTAGCACCAAGAGTTAAACGCTCTGTTACTCCATAATAGATATTTGTATCATAATCATTTTTACTCGTATTTTCAACCTCTGTTGCAAAGAAACGGTACTCGAATTCTCCTTTGTTTTGTTGATTAAAATCATCACTTGTCTTGATTATACGAGTGGTTCTTTTACCATCTCTTGTATGAATTCGAACAAGATATTCACGGTCAGCTTTTAGTTCTGAATTTCTGAACTCTACGACACCATCTTTCTCATATTGTATATCTATTGTTGCACCAAGATAAACTAGCTCAACTCTACTTCCGATAGGGACATTTTCACGAATAACAAATTGTTTACCATCTTCAAAATATCCTTTATCTTTTTGCAATAGCAGTGATTTTTTCCAAGATTTATCCTCGTTTTGGCTACCATAGATTTCAAGATAGTGATTGTAAGGTAGATTTGGATAGTAGAGGTTGGCACTCGTGAAATCTGAGTCTCTTAAATCATAAGTAGTAGTTAGTTCACCATAAAGTAAAGGACCACGATATTCAAGGTATCCATCCCAATCCGAACTTTTCTCACCATCAAATTTATTAAAATCTTGTTCAAGATTTATTCTCATATAACCTAAATTGAAAAATTCACGAGAGTTTGTATAGTAAAAATCATTTAGATTATTTTTCTTTTCAATCTTTTCCTCTTTTAGCTCTAAAAGTTGATTTATACCATTTGGAGTAGAAAACTTTGTTGAGACACTAATCCGAGTTTTTGGAAAATCAATATCTATAGCGTTTAAGAATATATCAGAGAAAAATTGACTTTCTAAAAAAATCTCATCATTTTTAAAGAAAAAATCCTCTTTATCAAAATTTGTTCTTTCACTTCCAGATATTTTAAAGGTATTAAAATTAATTAGAATCTCTTGTAACTCTGTTCCAATTGTCAAATCAAGGACATTATTTACAAAATTATAATTTTTATAGTTTATAGCTTCAAAATATTTTATTAAAGATATGTAGTGTTTTGAATTTTTTTCGATAACAGGAAAATCATTGCTAACAGCAGTTCTATTTACAAAAAGAGAGAAGTAATGTTTCTCCTCTAGGTTACCTTCAAGTTCATCTTTTAAGAAAAGATAGTCATCATGTGATATAGCTCCTCTCGTTCTTAAAAGCTCTAATCGTTCTAAAGTAATTTCCTCTTCAGCAAAACTAGATTCTATAAAGCAGAAAAAAGAGAAAAGAAAAAATAATTTTTTCAACATAAAATTTCCCCCTTAAAATTTTACACTCATTACAACCTCTTTTGTTTTATAATCTCTAACGATTAATAGATTTTTAGGTTTCTTTTTTAAACTGCCATCATATGAAAAATTAGCTTTTTTTAAATCAATTTTTTCATTAGCGTGGATTCTTAAGTTTCCTAAAAAATAATCATCATAATAGAGTTCAAATTTCCCTCGTCGTTTCCCTA
>JBOFLW010000058.1:0-1099 GCA_051658065.1 Cetobacterium sp. | reverse complement strand
TATTATAGTTTTTTTAAAAGAATTAGTCAAGATATTTTTATTTCAAACTATTTTTTTACAAATAGTTTGATTGTTAAAGTAATTTTTGGTATAATCTTTATTATTTTACTTTAACAAATGGAGGAGTTATGAAATTTATTTTTTTTTCTATTATTTTACATCTTAGTATTTTAACTTTTGGACTTTCTATCTATAAACCAAAAAAACAACCTATTCTTGAGTTAAAAACTAATTTTGATACAGCCAAAATCTCTTTTAACTCTGACTCTTTCGAATCTAATAACGAACCTATTGAAGAAAAAATTGAAGAGAAGATTGAAAAATCAATAAACAGTGAAATATTAGAAAATTCTAATAATTTGATTTTAAAAAGTGATTTAAAATCAAAAGCTTTAGTTGAAAAGAAAATCTTAAAAAAAATTACTAAAAAAAATGAAAATTCTAACAAATCTGAAAATAAAAATAAAAATAAAATTTTAACTAGTACAGATGTTATTGAAATTTCAGATGGCATTTTTGCTGCTAGAAATCAAGGCGTTGATGGTCTTAAATATTCTTTCATTTCTCAACCAGAACCTAATTACCCTTTAGCAGCAAAAAGAATAGGTTTTAATAATGAAATTTCTATCAAAGTGAGATTTCTTGTAGATTTTAAAGGAAATATTGAAGAGATAAAATTTTATAATACCAAAGATAATCTAGGCTTTCAAAATGAAGTTCAAAAAACTTTAAAAAATTGGAAATTGACTCCTGTTAGCTTAAACGGTAAACCTATAAAATTATATTTTTATAAAGAGTTCAAATTTAATCAAAAACAAATTTAGGAGGATTTAATTTTTATGAAAACACTTATTACATATTCATCTAAAACTGGTAATACTAAAAAAATAGCTGAAGCCATTCATGAAGGTATTCCAAATGCAACAATTTTACCAATTTCAGAGCTTATCAATTTAGACTATGACCTTATTTTTATTGGTGGATGGATTGATAGAGCTATTTTTGATGAAGTTACTTTAACACTTGCAAAACAAATTTTTAATAAAAAAATTGTTTATTTCTTTACTTTGGGAGCTTCTCCAGATTCAGATCATGCTAA
>JBOFLW010000057.1:0-1065 GCA_051658065.1 Cetobacterium sp. | reverse complement strand
GTATTTTATAGTTGTATGGGATTTTATTGCTTATGCAAAAAGTAAAAATATTCCAATTGGACCTGGAAGAGGTTCTGCAGCAGGAAGTTTAGTTGCGTATTCTCTTAAAATAACAGATTTAGATCCGATAAAATATAATCTAATTTTTGAAAGATTTTTAAATCCAGAAAGAATTTCAATGCCAGATATAGATATAGATATTTGTCAAGAAAGAAGAAATGAAGTAATTGATTATGTAACTCAAAAGTATGGTGAAGATAAAGTAGCTCAGATAATAACTTTTGGTAGAATGAAAGCTAGAGCAGCTTTGAGAGATGTTGGTAGAGTTTTAGATATAAGTTTAATAAAAATAGATAAAATAACAAAACTTATTCCAGCATTTTCAACTTTAGGAGAAGCATTAAAAGATAATGTTGAATTAAGAGAGATTTATACGGAAGATTCAGAAGTTAGAAATTTAATAGATTTATCTCAAAGATTAGAAAATAAAGTTAGACACGCTTCAATACATGCTGCTGGAATAGTTATGACGAAAGAGCCTTTAACTGATATCGTTCCTCTGTATGGAGATAATAAAACAAGTACAATTTCAACACAGTACCAAATGAAAGAGTTAGAAGACTTAGGATTGTTAAAAATGGACTTTTTAGGACTTAGAAATTTAACAAATCTTCAAAGAACGATAGATTATATAAAAGAAACAAAAAAAAGAGAAATAAAATTAGAAAAAATATCTTTGAATGAAAAATTAGTTTATGAGATGTTATCAAAAGGGGATAGTTTAGGAGTATTCCAATTAGAATCATCTGGAATTAGAAAAATATTATTTCAATTAAAACCTTCAAAATTTGAAGATTTAATTGCATTGTTAGCATTATATAGACCTGGACCTTTAGGTTCTGGAATGGTAGAAAGTTTTATAAATTGTAAAAATGGTTTAGAAGAGATAAAATATCCTCACGAAAACTTAGAAGATGTACTAAAAGAAACATATGGAGTAATCTTATACCAAGAACAAGTAATGAAGATAGCATCAATAATGGCAAGTTATTCTTTAGGAGAAGC
>JBOFLW010000056.1:0-3868 GCA_051658065.1 Cetobacterium sp. | reverse complement strand
GAATATATCTATAAAAGATTGGATAGCTCATTAGAAAAATTAATGGCAGTATCAAAAAATCCTGAACATGTTAAAAAGCAATTTGACAGAGTTGCTAACTCTAAAAATGGACTTTATCCACTTATAGATTATGTTAACTTTAAAGGTGAAGGTATTAAAGATACTGAAAAATATAAAGGTGAAGGTTGGGGATTACTTCAAATTTTAGAGCTTATGAATGGTGACGAAACTGGAGTTAAAGCTCTTGATGAATTCGCTGATAAAGCAATCTTTGTTTTGCATAGAAGAATTGATAACTCTCCCGAAGAACGTGGAGAAGAGCGTTGGAAAGCGAACTGGACAAATCGTTCTAACTCTTATAGACAAAAGTAAATATAGAAAGCCTCCATTTTACTGGAGGCTTTTTTCTAATCTATCTAATGCTAACTCTTTTTTCTTCGCTTCAACTTCAACATCAAACTCATCAAAAAGTGTTCTAAATTTTCTGACATCACTCTCTGATATATAATCAGCATGAGATTTATCATCCTCTGATTCTCTTCCACTTGATATATGTGCTAAAGGCTTTCTCGTTTTCCAAGTTTTCTTTATCTCTTCAACGTCATAGTTTTCACTCTTTGTAACTCTAGCATGGTGTACATCTAGTACAAAAGGAATCTCTATTTTTTGGCATAGCTCTAAAACTTCATCCACCTTATAGTAGTGACAATTTTCTAAAACTAGAATACTTTTAGTAAAATCATCTAACTTCTTAAAAGTTTCTATAAATTTTTGAACTCCATCTTTTTTACCTATATGTAAAATCAAATCCTGACATCCTGCTAATTCTGCAAATTGAACCTGACTTTTTAATATCTCTAGTGAATTTTCTATTACTTTTTCAGAATCACTATTTAAAACTACAAATTGATCTGGATGCATCACCAATCGTATTTTTGAGCTTAATTTTTTTATCTTTTTTAATTTTTCTAGTATCTCCTCATTCTCTCTCCAACTCCATAAATCAGAATATGGTATAATTGCTGAAGACATCCTATAGATATATCCTTTTCTACGACAAAAATTTATACAATCCAATGTGTAATCTAAATTAAAAAGTGCTGCTGCTTTTACTTTTTCAGCATCAAAATTTTTAAGTGAAGCCACACCTTTTTTCATACCTTTTCCATCTAACATACAAACTAAGCCTAGCATTTTTACCACCATCCTTAGCCTCAATATACAAAAAATAATTTCAATTTCTTTTATCTTTTTAGAATCTATAACCTAAATCAACTGCTAAAGTCTTTCTATCTCCGAAAGAGTAATCTACTAAAATTGTAAATCTATCTTTTATAGTAGTGAAAACTCCGATTGATGGTGTTACTTTTTCTAACTCCATTTTAAAATTATAATTTACATTCTCTGTTCCAGGTATAGGACCAGATATAGAGCTATCTGTTTTTTGATATCCAGCTCCTATGTAAGGTGTTACCGAATATCCATTTTCTCTATAACTAACATAACCAACTCTACCCATAGCTACTTCAGCACTCTTTGCAGCTACATCTCCCTCCATCTCTATCCTTGTATAAGTATATTGAAATGAGCTGAAAACTCTTTTATATTCTCCAGCTATTAGAGCTCCTCCACCATATAGTTTACCTTCTGATTTATGCTCTATACGAGTTGGAATTTTATCTGACAATCCGTTTCCTAACCCTGCTAAAATTCCATCTAGAATTGGTTTACCTGTGCTGCCAAAGTTTATATCTCCTCTACCTAAGTTAAATTTAACCTTTGCATCTAGCTCTCCACCTATTCCATATATATTTAAAAATGGTAGTAAAAAGTAGTCAACTTTAACTAGTTTTACATTTGCATCAACCTTTAAATCTTCTGGTTTTAAAAAATCTACATTCATATCTAAATCATTTTTTAATCCATTTAATTTTATCTTACCTGTTACGCTAGCACTCGTTAAATTCCCTTTTTCAACTTGATTTATACCCATAACAGATACTCCCCAACGGTTCATTGGATACTCTATCCCTCTCCAACTATCCGCTCCATAAGCAACCCCTGACAATAACGGTAACAGTAATAATAACCCCTCAAATTTTTTCATCCTATCTCCCAATAAATTTTTTTATAATCTCTTTATAATTATCTTGCATTGCTAAACAAGTTTCCTCTAAAAAACCTTTTTCTTTTTCATAGTTCATAAGCCCTCTGTAATAAAAAGCCTTAAAATTATCCTCTATAATGAATGGAACTATATTGTTTTTAAGGCACTCTTTAAACATAATAGCTCTTCCTACTCTTCCATTTCCATCTTGAAAAGGATGTATTTTTTCGAATTTATAATGAAAATGAATTATATCTGCAATCTCTATATTTTCTAATGAATTATAGTACTTTAAAAGATTTTTTATCTCTTTTGATACATTTTCTGGTTTTGTAGTTAATTCCCCACCAACTTCATTTTGTAATGCTTTATATTCTCCGACTTTAAACCACTCTTTTCTCGAATCTTCAGTTCCTGATTTTAATATTTTATGATACTCTTTTATTAAATCTTCTGTTAATATATTATCAACTTTATCTAACATGTAATCAAAAAGATAAAAGTGATTTGCTGTTTCAATTATATCATCTACATTTTGTGAATCTCTGCTTTGAAGTAATGTATTTGTTTCAAATATAAATCTTGTTTCATCCTCTGTTAATTTGCTTCCCTCTATTCTATTTGTATTATAGGCAAATTTAATCTGTGTATGATGATAAATATTACCTTTTAACTTCATCTTTTTTTGCTCTTTTAAAATCATACTGAGTGTTTTTTCTTTTTTTTGAACCAATAAATTTAAAATATCCTCTAAACTTTTATCTAAATATTGTGATAACTTAATTAGATTTTCTACTCTCATACTTTCTGGTTTTTCAATTGCACTTAATAATGTTGAATACGGAATACCTGTTTCCTTTGATATTTTAAGTAAAGATAACTCTTTTTCCTTTAAATATTCTTTAAAATTCATAATTCACCTCCGAATTAATTATAACATGATATAACGGAATATCGTTAATTTTTAAAAAACTAACGATATTCCGTTAATTTATTTTTTATTTTTATTTTAAAAGAAAGAACAGAAAAGCTTCGAATAAAAAAGCATGTTAAAATAAATTTATAGGAGATGATTCATATGGGATTTTTCACTTGGATTGTTCTAGGATTATTAGCAGGAGCGTTGGCTAAATGGATAATGCCTGGTAAGCAGGGTGGTGGATTTTTTGCTACAGCTGGATTGGGTATTGTAGGTGCTGTTGTTGGTGGATATGTAGGTAAATTAGTTGGAATTGGTGGCGTTGAAGGATTAAATCTAGGTAGTATAGCGACTGCTGTTGCTGGTGCACTAATCGTTTTATGGGCGTATATGAAGTTTAATAAAGAGTAAGAAGAGAGAATCTCAGTGAGGTTCTCTTTTTCTATATACTCCCAACTATATTCAAAAACCATCCATCAGATCGATAATCTTGTTCACCGAGAGAATCCTTGAATCCCGAGAAGTTATATCCCCCTCCAAACTTCATATTCCTATGAACATTTTTGTAAACCCCAAAGATAGCCCCATTCAAGAGATCCTGATTCGCCCGATCTAAAAGCATCTGATACTGCCCGAAAACCTCCCAACTATCTAAAACCCTATAGTTAGCCTTAACCCCGAGTAGATAGAGTTCATTTAAGTATGTATCATACTCACGTCTATAGCCATTTTTAAGAGAGATGTCTAAAGCGTTAGAGAAAGAGTAGATAGTTTCGACTTCACCAATATATGCAGAAAAATCTTTCGCCCCTCGAGAGTCACTATCTAGTATCATAGTGTAA
>JBOFLW010000055.1:0-4308 GCA_051658065.1 Cetobacterium sp. | reverse complement strand
GGGTTTAAGGTATGCGTCTTAATCTTCACAAAAGGAACGTGCTTTTGGTACCCCAGCTTGGCGTTGTTTACCTTTGGCGTAAAGGTCGTCCGCGTCTCCCACGAAGGGAAGGCCACTTGAATCTTCTTGTCTAACTCCGACCTATGTCCCACCAGCTCAGTGTAAAACCGGGCCGCGCCATCCATATCAAACGGGAAACCCTCCCTCTCCTGGTCAGCTATGATATGGCGGAAGTCATGCTCTAGCTGGATAGACTCCTCTGAATACCGCTTAGACTGCTCCAGATTCCACAGACGACGTGTCACCGCAACATCCTGGCGGCAATAAACCTCCATCTCCTCCGACCACGTCGCCCACACCTGCTCGTTTTCCTCTCGTCCATCCGTCTTCCCAAACGTACCCTTCCGCAGCCCCACCCGGTACCCCCAGGCCTCCAGCGTGTGTCTCCCGATCAACGTCGTCGGAAGTCCCCCGCGTTTACAGAGCGGGTAATCCTGCTCGGCAATATCCGACCAAATGAGGCGAGAGATCACGAGGGTATCCCGAACCAGGCCCTTAGGATTGAATGTGGGGTACACTTTACGGAGCGCTGGAAGGTCGAAGTCCCCAATGTTGTGACCTACTAGGACCTCCGCCTGCTCTATCTCTGCGAGAGCGTTCTTGATATCTTCTCCGTGGAAGGAGCGTACAGCCTCGTCCCCATAGGTAAGGGCGATACAATGAACCTTCGTCAGCTCGTCGAGAAATCCGTTAGTCTCAATATCAAAGATCAGCTCTCGCATTGGTGTACTCCTCACTCAGTGGGTAGACAGACGTACTTGTAGCCTTCAACCTCTTTCCCGTAAGCCTTCATCATTTCGGTCTGGACAATGTCCCGGAACTTGATGCAGTCTGCCTCCGTTGCGTACCTACCAATTGGTTGGTAGGCTCCGATGCCCTGTGGCGTACCGGCTAGAATCATCACTAAAATCCACCCGCTCATTAGTACCTCACGAACCACTTAAGTTGTTTTCTAAAATAATGTAAGAAAGGGTTTCGACTACGACTCGGTTCCAAAACGGTTAGTAACTCCTGAGATTCTAAAGTCGTCATAGTCACATTAATCATGGTCATTTGCCCAAACGAAGTTGGAACTTCACCTGATCGTATCAACATATTATCTAATCTCCTTCGCCACCCTCAGCCGAGGGTCACACCGATACACCACCTTCACCCCATCCTGGCTCAACCAAGCTACAAGCGTAGACGCAACCCCATGGCAGTCCTGCTCGTGGCTGTAGTGATTCTGTCCCTGAAGAACGGTCGGAGTTTTATCCTTCCCGAAACCAGCGATCAGATATATGGTCAACACCCACTCCATCATCGTTTATTCTTTCTCGGTTCCCACACACACATAAGAACGTTCAATTGTTTGCCCATTATTTGTCCTCCCGTATCCGAATGAACCGCGGTTCAATCAACCGACCGGACTTGTGGACACCACGGGCCTGGACCTCAATGATCTTCCCGTATGGTGCAATACCAGGATTCCACCAAGCCTTTCGCAATTCGTCGGTCATACCGCTACAAAACGATGTCGGCCCTAGCCCTTCCGGTTGGATCTCCAAAGCACCTAGCATACCTCTGTACTTACCTGTTCCTTCCTTAACCCCAACCACCACACAATCGAAGGTCTCTACCGGCTTCACCTTCAACCACGTCTTGGTCCGCTTGAATTCGTATAGGGAGTCCTTCAGCTTGAGGACGGTTCCGTCACAGCCAGCCGTGAGGTTATCCTCATGGTAGATGGAGAACTGCTCGTAGTCCTCTACTGTGACTTTAGGAACGAGGTGGGAGTGTTCGTTGTGTGTCCAAATAAGGCTTAAGTCTGTGCGCCGATGGTGTAGTGGAACCTCGGAACGTTGAGCTTCCCATTCCTCACTGGTAAGCGCGTCAAACACAGCAAACTTCAAACCATTACCAGTCTTCTCCGTCTTTGAGGATCTGGAGACACTCATCGTCTCTGACCAATTCTTCCCGTAAACTTCACCGTCCAGTGTCCAACCTGGTTCTAAATAGTTAAGGCCATCAGCGATGTGATCGAGGTTGTGAAGAGGTTTCCCGGTACGAGAGAGGAACTTACCTTTGTGGTATATGAGACGGGCACCGTCGAACTTTGGCTCCAAGTACCACTTCGCCCACTCTTCCTTATCCCAGCCCTGGAGTTTTTCCGCCTTGATTACTGTCAGTAATTGGGGTTGCATGGTCCTCCATGAAGTCAAACCGTTGGATGTTCAGTCGAACGTTGAATTGCTTGACGATGGGAAAGGAAGTCTGTACGTCATCGAGGATTTCACACAGGATCTCAAAATTATCGATGTCTATAGGGGTCAACTCGACCACCGGCTGAGGCTGTTTCCCACCGTGGGCCTTTGCGAACTCGAACACCTGCTTAGCCAGTTCCTCCGCCAGAAACGCATGCTGTTTCGCATCGAAGTTCTTACGTTTCACCAAGGCTACCTGCACCGCCTGATAACACCTGGCGAGAACCTCAGTCTTAGTCACTAGTGCTAGTGCCATTGGAAGACTCCTCTGGAACTGACTCGAACGGACACTCCAAGTGTTCCTTCAGTCGTCCCGTCTTAACGTCATACGAGAGGTACCCGGCGATGCCGGTTTCCCCGCTGTATCGGTTCTTCAGTCCTCGAAGGGTCGTGACGTGGGCGTACAGTGGGTCTTGCTGGTTACGCTCGCTCCCCACCACCGCGTCACTCAACTGCGCTATCGAAGCCGAGCCTCGAAGGTGCGCCAGTGAAGTAACGGCCCCTTCCTCATGCCCCTTACCCTCAGGTCGTTTCAGGTGTGATACCAGGATCATCCCGATACCAAGCTCCTCCACCAACCCACGGAGAGCGGTCATGGTATTGTCGATGAGGCGCCTCTCCTCACCATCGGCCTGGCCAGATATCACGATGCTCAAGTGATCAAGGATGATCCACTTGCACCCACATCCGTGGGCCAGGTAGCGGATCTTGTTCATGAGGTTGTCGCTCTCTGTGCTTCCCCAGTGATCGTAGAAGTAGACCCGATTCTGTAGCCGTCCCCAGGCGACAGCCAGCTCCTCTGCATGCGAAGTCTTCACGGCAGTGAGTACAGCTGGTTTGTGTAAGGGGGCATTCATGAATATCGACAGAAGCCCCAACACGGAACGCTTCACGGATTCCTCAAGGGCGATGTACCCCACGGTTTCCCCCTGAGTGACGAGGTGAGCAGCAATCTCGCGACATATCGCAGACTTCCCGATGCCTGAACCGGCGCAGAAGGTGACGATCTCCCGCAACCGCAGCCCGTCATACATCTTATTCAGGCACTCAAACGGGTAGGACGCATTTGCGCCCTTCTCCTCAGTGGCCACCATGTCCCAGGTGTCATTGACGGAGACAATCCCATCAGGCCGATACACCTTGGCACCCCAGATGGCATCAATAAGCTCCTTCTCACGGCCCGCCAGGAGCATTTCATTGGCGTCCTTCATGGGGATGTTCCACACCTTCACCCTGCCGGGAGGTAGAATAGGAATGCAGTCTTCAATCGCCTTCTTTCCGGCATCATCCATATCAAACGCCAGTACTACTGAGTCGAAGCCATGCAACCACTCAATGGAATTCTGAATACACTTCGCGGCCCCGGATGCTCCGTTGCGCAGCGACACAACAGGCCACTTGTTACCCTGAAGTTGGCTGATTGTGAGACAGTCAATCTCCCCCTCCGTAATGACAACCATCTTCCCCTTGTCGCGCCAGAGCTGTTGTCCAAACAAGGTTGCCTTCTTCATCACGCCAGTACAGGTGAAGTCCTTGTTCTGGTAGCGAATCTTTTGGGCGATGAGTTCACCGTCTACGGTGTAGTAGGGCGCAATCTGTACTGGGGTACCTTTGGAATCCACGCCGACGCGATAACCAAACTTGGCGCAAGTTTCCTCAGTGATGCCCCGTTTGCTGAGGGCCTTTATTTCTCCTCCCTCGATCAAATCCATAGGTACAGCCCCGCTCCTCTCTTTCCTGATGGTTGACTCATCGACGCCGTAGTACTTACAGCCGAAACACCAACTATGACCGTCGCTGTAGGTAGCCAGGTTGTCCCGGCTACCACAGCTAGGGCACGGTCCTTTGCTGATCCAGTGGCTACTAGGCCGAAATGTAGTATCGAGCGTACTTCTTCCCTGTGATGTCTTTCCTAAGTTCGGAAACAATGGCCACCCCCATCTTTTTGAGGTCATGAACCCGGCTCGTCAGGCGCTTCACTCGGTAAATAGAGTCAGCTTCCAGA
>JBOFLW010000054.1:0-4010 GCA_051658065.1 Cetobacterium sp. | reverse complement strand
AGTATAAACATTCGTGAAGCTGGTAGAGCTCTATTAGCTTATTAAAATATATCCAGGAGAGGGACTCTCCGTAGAGCGTGGTCAATATATTTTAGATTGCTAAGATACTTCCCACGAAGCCCCACCCTCTATTAGGGTGGGGTAGTTCACTATTTGATGTAGGTTTTTTCATCAGCTTCGGATTTGTATCTAGTTTCATACCAGATTTCATCTGCCTCAGATTTATATTTTGTTATATATACTTTAATCTCTCTATTCTTATTATCTGCTTCGGATTTATACTTTGTGAAATACACTTTTTTGTCTGCTTCAGACTTGTACCTAGTGAAATATACTTTCTTATGAGCACTTGAAGAATATTTTGTATATTTTACAATCTCTGATTTGCTAACAGTTCCAACTAACATCATCAATGCTATTCCTAACAATTTCTTCATAATTTTTCTCCTTTCGAACAGTCTATATTACTTTGAAGTATATCATATTTAGATGAAAAAAGAAGACCTTTGTTCAATATAAATTAATAGGATATATCTATCGAAATTAGCTAAATATACATCTATATTTACAAAATATATATCCTACTCATTTATATATTTTACAAAAAAATTGAAAATATACCCTAATCATTTATATTGATAATTCTTAAATATCTTGACGGCGTATCATCTACGAGATAATATAAGTGAACAAAAAATAACTATAACTAATTTACTAGTTTTAAATTGTTCAAAAATTTTATAAAAAGTTGACGCCCTAAGTTTAAATTAGGGCGTCAATTTTTATTTTATTCACAATCAATTATATAGCTGATTTCATCTGCTAATTCTTTTACAACATTAACAACAAGAGCATTTCCCATACAGAAATATCTATTCGCATCTGTTAATCCTGTGTTTGTCCAGTTATCAGGGAAACCGTTTATTCTTTCACACTCAAGAGGTGTTAATTTTCTTAATCTTCCTGTTTCAGGGTCCTCTATTATATGTGTACTTCTATTTTTACTAGCTTCACTTGTTAGCATAGTTCTAGCTGGTTTATCTAATGGGTCAGGAAAAGCTATTCCACCTTCACGGAACATATATTCATGCCCATCTTTTGAAGTTCTAGGAATTGCCTTTGGACCTTTCATATACTCCCATTTAGGCATATCTGCTGAATCTATATAGTATTTAGCATCTACTCCACTCTCTATAACATCACCTAAAACTACCTTTTCTTGAACAGGTGTTCCTGGCTCAGCTTTCACAGTATATATTTTCCCATTAATCATTATTCCAGTATTTTGAAACTCGTATTTAAAGTTATCTGAAACATCTTGTAAATCCTGAGATAGAGATACTTCACTCTCTTTAATTAGGTTTAAATCTACATCTCTTTTTATATGGAATCTTTTTGCAAAGATACCATCAAAATATGTCACTCTTGATATATCTTTTTTAGAAATTTCATCAAAATATTTTGTAGTATTTTTAAATGCAAATATGAAAACTCTTTTTCTTCTCTGAACAAATCCATATTCAGCTGCATTTATAACTCTCCATTCAACACCATATCCTAAACGATTTAAACAAGCTAAGATAACTCCAAAATCTCTACCTCTCTGCTTTGAAGGCGATTTTAAAAGTCTATCCACATTTTCCAATACTAAAAATGCAGGTTCTTTATCCTCTAAAATTCTTTCAATCTCCCACCAAAGAACACCCTTCTTCCCCTGAATACCCTTTGCTCCAGTACTTGCAACAGAGTAATCCTGACATGGGAATCCTCCAACTAATACTGTACAATCAGGTATCTCTGATGTTGGAACTGTTGATATATCAGCATTACTAAATTTTGTTACTCCACCTTCATTTTCAAAATGCTCTTTATAGCAATTAAATGCAAATTGATTTTTCTTTCCAGGCTCCCATTGACTAGCAAAAACTGTTTTCCATTCTGGATTAGCTTTTTCAAATCCTATTCTAAACCCTCCAACTCCTGCAAATAACTCTATTATTTTCTTTTCCATTTTTATTCCTTTCTAAATCAAATTTTATATTATATAATATTATATATTATTTTTTATAAAAGATCAATATATTTAATTAAAAATACTAAAAATTAAACAAGAGAGGTCAATTATGTTATTTAATAATAAAAGTGAAACTTCAATAGAACAATATGGAAAAAGACTTGAGGGGAAAAGTTTAAAAGATTTTGGCATAAATCAAATATCTAAAACTTTAGATAAAGGTGGATTTAACAAAATAGTTGAAGAAAATTATTTTAAAATAGATAATAATAACCTTCAAATAGCAGATTTTATAGAAGTAGGTGTGGAATTAAAAGTAACTCCATTAAAAGAAATAAAAAAAAGAAATAAATCAGGGTTTTTAAGAGATGAAAAAGGTCTTTCAATGAAAGAAAGAACTGTTTTAACTATGATAGATTATAATAAATTAGCATTAGAGTCATGGGAAACAAACACTTTAAAAGAAAAGGCATTTAAAATATTATTTTGTTTTTATATATGGAAAAAAGAAGTATCAAATTTAGATTACATTTTTGATTTAGTTAGCTTGTGGGAACCTAATCAAAAAGATTTAGAAGTTATAGAACAGGATTGGAATCTAATTGTAAATAAAATAAAATTAGGTAAAGCTCATGAAATATCTGAAGGAGACACTCTATATTTAGGAGCTTGTACAAAAGGAGCTAGTTCAAATTCTAAGAGAACACAGCCATTTTCAGAAGAATTAGCTAAACAAAGAGCGTTTTCTTTTAAAAGATCTTATATGGATATAGTGTATGAAGAGTTATTAACTAAACACTCTTTAAATTTAGTATCAATTAAAGATAAAGATCTCAGTTTACAAAAAACACTTGAAAATATTTTCAATCCTTTTATTGGTAAAACAGCATATGAAATAGAACAATTTTTTGAGATTGAATTAGATCTTTCTAAAAATAAAGTTCCAAAACAATATTACTCTATGCTTTCAAATAAAATCTTAGGAACTGAATCAAATAATATAGAAGAGTTTAATAAAGCTGGAATAACTTTGAAAACGACTAGAGTTGATAAAGAAGGATTGCCTTTAGAAAATATATCTTTTCCAACATTTAAATTTTTAGAGCTAATAGAAGAGGATAATTGGGAAGAGTCTCAACTTTTTAATTATCTTATTGAAAATAAATTTTTCTTTGTAATTTATGAGATTACTGCTGATAATAAAGCTGAATTTAAAAGATTAAATAGTTTAGAGCAAAGAAAATATTTAAAGTTGAAAAAGGTTAAGATTTGGGGTGTTCCTGAATCTGGGTTAGAAAAGATGGAGGAGCTTTGGATTGAGACTAAAAAAGTAATTAGTGAAGGAGTTGTTATCACTCGAAAAAATAATATCAATTATAATAACCTACCTTCTAGTAAATTTAACGGTGTTGGTCATGTTAGACCTCATGCTAAAGATTACAATGATACATATCCTTTACCAAATGGCGAAGAGATGCCTAAACAATCATTCTGGTTTAATGCTTCATATATCAAGGATGAAGTTGTTAATAAGTAAAAAAGTGAGCTCGAAAGAGCTCACCAACTTAATCTAAATAGAAGTATTTACAAATCTCTGATTAAATTTATAACATAAATCCTTTTCAACATCTGATTCTAAAATAAATTCATTCTCTTTATATATAAAACTAGATTTTTCAAAATCTATATAGCATATATTCCCATCACTAAAAATTACTTTTTCATTATCAAAATCAAAATAAAATTCAATTTCTTTCATAATTTCTCCCTCAAATTCTTATTTATTAAGCATAGATAACACTTCCTAGTATCTCGTTTTTGACTTTTTCTTTATACTTTGCAACCAATGGATTTTTATACTTATAATCAAATTGTCCTGAGGTTACTAAGTCTATTTTTTTATCAAAAGTAGATTCTAAATGAGATTTCAAGTTGTAAAAATTACTTAACATTTCATCATTATCAATTAGTTCTACAAAGATATCTATATCACTTT
>JBOFLW010000053.1:0-2134 GCA_051658065.1 Cetobacterium sp. | reverse complement strand
AGAACTTTCAGCTTCTAATACAGTGTGAGATTCTTTAAACTCTCTAAGTTTTTCCTTTGGATTTTCAGCTTCTAATATCTCGACAACATCCTCGGGTTTCTCAATTTTCTTAATCTCTTTTATAACTCTATCTGGTAGTTCATAAACATCACTTGAAGTATACTGAAGAGAAAGAACTCTTCTATCTAAGCATAAATAAACGAAATCTCTTTTAAAACCTAAACTCTCATACCATTTTCCAAACATACCATTTTTGTTATTAGAAAATACCTCTTTTGCTTCTAAAAAAACGTCTCCAAGCTCTTTTAGGTTCTCTTTTAAAAGAGTTCCAGTGTGAAGAGCTTTTTTTTCAAGTTCAATTAGATGTTCTTTGTCATCAAAATTAAATTGGCTGTAATCAAAGATTGATTTGAATTTTTCTTTTTTAATGACTACTTCACTTTTCTTATAATTGTCTAACAATCCCATTCTACTATCTCCTTTACTAAGTTTTTATAGTCTTCTGAAGCTGTTGAAGAGGGGTCTATCTCGTAGATAGATTCTTTTGTAAGTCCTAACAGATTCAGTTTAGAACACGTTCTAATTAGAGTTTCTGTTGTTTTAAAGTTAGTTTTTAAGTGTTCAGAAATCTCTTTACTCACTTTTTTTCTCTTATCCAATTTTGTAGCTAAAACAACGGTATTTTTAATTTTTATATCTAACTCTTCTTCGGTTTGTTCTAAAGTTTGAATTAAAAGATTTAATCCATCAAGAGCCAATAGTTCTGTTTCACAAGGAATTAGAATATAATCTGATGCATATAGTGCATTTACTGTGAAAAGGTTCAAACTTGGTGGACAATCTATTACAATATAGTCATAATTTTCTCTTAATTTATTTATAGCTTTTTTTAATAATTTTTCTGTTCCGAACTTTGAAGTTAACTGTCTTTCAGCTAGATTTAAGATAAGATTAGAGGGTATTAAATCAAAATTTGTAGTATTAACTATAACATCATTTATATCTATTCCATCTACTAGGATATTTTTTATTGTCAATTTAGGTGTTTCATTTAAAGAGGTGAAAGTAAGACTAGCTTGAGGGTCTGTATCAATTAGTAGAACCTTTTTATTCTCTAATGTCAATCCAGCTCCAATACAATGTGTCGTAGTCGTCTTTCCAACTCCACCTTTAAAGTTAATGATTGATATTATTTTAGTCATTTTATTCTGCTACAAAAAACATATACAAAAGTATCTGTCTTTGATTTTTACCACTTCAACGAACTCTGCCTCGCCAAGCTACTACAGTTTATTTAGTTCTCCGTGGTCGTTAATTCCCCATTTAGCCTACGGGTACACAGTATAATTCTCTTTTATGTGAGTATTTTATACTTCTTACAATCTCTTAGATTTATAGAGGCATTTAAATCTCGATCTATTTCAAATCCACAATTACATTTAAAAATACGGTCTTTTAATTTTAAATCTTTTTTTATGGTTCCACAGCAAGAACAAGTTTTTGAAGATGGGAAAGTTCTACTAACTATCCTAACCTCTATATTTTGTTTTCTAGATTGTTCAATTAAAAACATTCTAAAATAATACCACTTTTGTTCGGCTATTGATTTTGATAGATTCTTGTTTTTCATCATACCTTTAACATTTAAATCCTCAATTGTTATGTACTCAGGCTTGGTTCTTACCAAAGTATTTACAACTTTTTTTGTATACTCAGTTCTAATATTTGAAAGTCTATAGTTTATCTTTTGAACTGATAGAACATTTTTTTCAATATTCTTTTTTGTAGCAGTCTCACCTCTCTTTTTTTTAATTTTTAGATTTTCAAATTTTCTACTCAAACTTTTTTGTTTTCGTTTAAGCTTTTTTTCTAATTTTTTAACAACTTTTGTTTTATTGATATTTTTAAATTTTTCTCCAGTAGAAGAAAAAGCTAGCTCCTTAATTCCTAAATCTACACCGATGCCATCTGTTTTTTCTGGGTTACAAAGTTTATTTTCAGCATTAACTAGGAAAGAGATAAAATATTTACCAGCTTGTTTTGTAATAGTGCAAGATGTAATCTCTGATTTTAAAGGAAGATACCCTTTTTCTTTTAGTCTTACCCAAGATAACATAGGTATTTTAACTTTGTG
>JBOFLW010000052.1:0-1169 GCA_051658065.1 Cetobacterium sp. | reverse complement strand
GAGTTCTTAATTCATGGGATGCATTCGATACAAAAGATTTTAAATTTTGAATTGAAGAGGCTAACTCATTTGACATCTTTTCTAAATTTCTACTCAAATCTCCAATCTCATCATCTCTATCTATGCTTATATTTTCTGGAAATTCGAGTTTTGAAATTTTATCAGCTTTCTCTTTTAAATAGCCTATATCTTTTGTTATTCTTCTTGAAAAAACTATTCCTCCAATGAGTGAAATTAAAGAAGCTACAAGAGCTGTCACTATATTAAATATATTGCTCTCATGGCTATGAGATTCTATAACAGATAATGAAGTTCTAAGAAAAATAGCTTTATCATTATCTACTTTTTGAGCATAATACAAAACTTTAGCATCATTTCCAACGATTCTTTGAGTTACAAATTTATTATATTTAGGATTCGGTAGATTCATCTCTCTACGCATCATATGACCCATCTTAGTTTTTCGTGTTGATTTTACCTCAATGTTGATACCAGTTGATTCTTTTACATCATATACATAGTCTTCAAACTCATCATTTGATTTTGTATCATAAATTTCTCTAGCTGATATCATTATTTTAGACATTATCTCTTTTTTTCTATATATGTAAAATTCTTGGAGAAAAAGAGCGTTGAAAATATAGTTAATTAACAAAGTAGAGAGTACAATAAATATTGAAAAGCCAAAAATTTTAGTGAATAGATTTAGTTTAATTTTCTTTGAAAACATAGCCAACACCTCTCACAGATTCAATATACTCTCCATAATTTCCCAATTTTTTTCTAAGACGAGTCACAAGAGTGTCAACAGCTCGCTCTTCTCCTGAAAATTCATAGCCCCAAACCTCATTTAAAAGGGTTTCTCTTTTTAAAATGGAATTTTTATTCCTAAAAAAATACTCTAACAATAACGCTTCTCTTTTACTTAAAATAATCTCTTCTGAATCAATAGTAACCTTGAATGTGTTGTAATCAAATGTTAAATCTTTAATTTGAAAAAACTCATCCTTTTCCATCTTCAATAGTTTTTTCACTTTAATCGCTATTATTTTCGTATTTACAGGTTTTACTACATAATCATCAGCTCCAAGCTCTAATCCGTGGATTTCGTCTATCTCAGCGTCTCTAGCAGTCATAATTATTATAGGTGTCTTTGAGTATTGACGAAT
>JBOFLW010000051.1:0-6729 GCA_051658065.1 Cetobacterium sp. | reverse complement strand
CGTTTGCAGGGATTGGGTAAGTTATTAAATCAGGATCTACGTTTGTATCGATCATAGCGAATACAGGGATTCCTAATTTAGCAGCTTCTACTACTGCTAGAGTTTCTTTCTTAACGTCTACTACGAATATAGCAGCTGGTGCTGATTTCATATCTTTGATTCCAGATAAGTTCTTAGATAATTTAACTAATTCTTTTCTGAAGTTAGCAGCCTCTTTCTTAGTGTAAGCTGTATCTAAAGTTCCGTCAGCTTCCATTTTCTCTAACTCTTTTAATCTTTCTACTCTAGTTGCGATAGTTTTGTAGTTTGTTAACATTCCACCTAACCATCTGTTGTTGATGTAGTACATTCCTGATCTCTCAGCTTGATCCTTTACAGCTTCTTGAGCTTGCTTCTTAGTTCCTACGAAAAGAACTTTTCCACCGTTAGATGCGATTTCTCTCATTACAGCATAAGCTTCCTCAATTTTCTTTAAAGATTTGTGTAAATCGATTACGTGAATTCCGTTTCTCTCTGTGAAGATGTATCTAGACATCTTAGGGTTCCATCTCTTAGCTTGGTGTCCGAAGTGAACTCCAGCTTCAAGTAATTGTTTCATAGTAATTACTGCCATTTTTAATTCCTCCTAATTTTTGGTTTTTTCTTCCATTGATCTCAAAACTAAACATCCCCTAAAGGCACCTTGTTTAGAAATAATCAATGTGCATTTTATTAGCAAATTATTGTACCACTATTTTCCATCATTGTCAATAAATATATAGGCTCCATTTCTACCTGATTCATTTTTATCTCTTCTATATGAATGAAAATTTCCATCATATGTACATAGAGAATTTTGAATTATATTTTCTTTTTTTATCCCTAATTTTTGTAATAAATTATAATTAAATTTTTGGTTATCAAAATAGTATTTGTTTTCCTCATATAAGAATACATTTTCTAAAATTTCAATTGTGAATTCATTTTTAAATTTTTCATAAAAATCTTTTGAAACCTCATAATTTTCTTTTGAAATTCCAATTCCTAAACCAACCACTATATCTTCTAATTTTGATTGATATCTATTTTGTAAAATTTCTACTGCTTTTTGAGCTATTTTTTTAAAACTTCCCATCCATCCAGAATGTACACAACCGAAAGCCTCTGTTTTTTTACAATAAAAATAAATTGGCAAACAATCTGCATATTTTGTAAAGATAACAACATCTTTTCTATCTGTTAAAAATCCATCAGTATCTTCAGAATATTCTAGAGTATCATCTTCAATTACAACTATATTAGCAGAGTGTGTTTGAAACCCAGAGTATATTTTTTTGTTAGAAATTTTTAATTCATTTTCTATTTTTTTTCTATCATTCTCTGATTTAACATCACCTAGAGTTTTAGTTGTATAAATAGCTTTTAAATTGAATTTTTTAAACTCTTCCAATTCAAAATATAACTCTTTATTTAAATACATTTTAAACTCTCTTTAAATTCTAAAGTTTTCTTTATTTTTTTAGAAAGAATCCCGAACTCTTCAAATGCTAAAGTTTGATCTGCATCTGATAAAGCTGTTGAAGGTGTTTCATGAACTTCGATCATTGCTCCGTGTGCTCCAGCTAAAAGACAACCCAATGTCACTGGTTCAACAAGAGACATTTTTCCTGTTCCATGGCTTGCATCTATTATTATAGGTAGATGTGTCTTTTCTTTTAATAAAGCGATTCCATTTATATCGACAGTATTTCTTGTTGCAATTTCAAAAGTTCTAATTCCTCTTTCACAAAGAATAACCTCTTCATTACCAAATGCAACTATATATTCTGCTGCCATTAAAAACTCTCTTATTGTTGCACTTAAACCTCTCTTTAACAAGATTGGCTTATTTGTTTTTCCAAGCTCTTTTAATAAGCTAAAGTTTTGCATATTTCTAGCACCAACTTGGAATATATCTGTATATTTATCTATTAGTTCAATATCTCTTGTATCCATAACTTCAGTTACCATTATAAGATTATAAATATCACATGCTTCTCTCATATACTTTAATCCCTCTTCACCTAAACCTTGGAAATCATATGGCGATGTTCTTGGCTTAAAAGCACCACCTCTTAAATATTCACCACCATTTTCTTTAACGACTTTAGCAATATTTAATATCATCTCTCTATTTTCAATAGAGCAAGGTCCTGCCATAATTACTAAGCTACCATCACCTATATTTCTGCCTTTTATTTTTATAACAGTATCTTCATTTTTAAACTCTCTACTCACAAATTTAAAAGGTTTAGCTATTTTTAAAACGTCTTCGACAATATCAAATTTTTTTAAATCGTCTTTACCTAATCCACCTTTTTTCCCCATAATACCTATTTTCTTGATTCCATTATCTAAAATCTCTAAAGCACCATGTCCTGAATCCTCTATAAATTTTTTTAATTCTAATATCTCTTGAGATGTAGCAATCTCTTTTAACACTACATACATTCTTATCACCTAATTTTTTTATTATTATTATATCATATTTATACCAAAACAGTGCTTTTTAAATTCACATTTCATACATTTTTCTTTTGATGAACTTTTTTCAGAAAAACTACCATTAGATATTTTTTGAGACAACTCATCAAATGATTTTAAAATACCCTCTTCTACTCCTGAATTATAATCTACAAGAATTTTTTTATCATTTTTTATAAAGTAAATTTCTCCACCAATAACATTTTTAGAACTATTCATAGATAATAAGTAACAATAAAGCTTAATTTGAGAAATATAATTTTCTAAATTTTCGTCAGATAGATCATCTGTTCCCGTTTTAAAATCTATAACTTTTAAATTATCATTTTCTTCTAATATCAAATCTATTGTTCCTTCTATTGTATAATCTTTTCTTAATACAAATAAATTCTTTTCAACATCTATGAATTTTTTAGTTATAAATTCACTTTGAACATATTTTAAAATTTGTTGAAATCCAATTTCTAAAATTTCTTTACTTAAATCTATTCCTTCTCTTTTTCTCATTACTTCATATATATAGAGATATTCTTTAGAAATATCTTCACTATTCAATTTTATTTTATCTATTATTTTTTTATTTATAATTTCTAATGTTTCATGTATCAATGATCCATAAAAATTTTCTGAGCTTTTAATTCTTTCAAAATTTAAAATTTTATTTAATCGATACCTATAAGGACATTCATTATACTTTAGTAAATCTCCTGTATATGAATACTTTTCTTTGATATATATTGTATTTGTTTTTTCGATTTTCAAATTTTCAAATTTTAAATCACCTGAAAGTATATCTGGAAGTTGTTCGTAAACTCTTTTAAAAGGCAATGAAGGAACTATTTTTTTTCCTTTATTTGTTTCAACAGTTGTTAATATCAATAAATTTTTTGCTCTAGAAAATGCTGTATAATATAATCTCCAAAAATCAAAATCTTTTATTCTGTAACTAGGTTCAAAATCATTTTCTTCAATATAATTTTTTTCTATCTCTTCCTCATCCTGTCTTTCAAATTCAGGAGTACTTTCTAAAGAGCCAACTATTACAATTGGAAACTCTAATCCTTTTGATTGATGAATAGTTAAAAAAGATACTGCACCTTTTGGAGCATATTCTTTTATATCTTCATATTCATCTACACCATTTTGTTTTAAAAATTTTAAATGCATAGTAAATAAATAATCACCTATTTTTAATATATTTGAATTATCTATATTTGTAACTCTTGATATATTATCTGCTTTTTGGATTATTTTTGAAAAAATGCCTAAATTATAAAGTTCTCTATTTTCTAATACACCTTCATTTTTTTTATTAAATATATTTTTAAATATTTTCAATCCAATTATTTTATAATATAAATTCAATAATCCACCAATAGGTTCTTTTATATGAACGTATTCGTTTTTTAATTTTTCTATCTCATCTCTGAATTCATCATCAGACTTCATTTTTTTCTCTATCACATTAGTACATTTTTTATAATAGTCTAGTATCTCTAATTTATATTCTGTTGTATACATTTTACTTTCAGGTTTTCCTAAAATATATACATATATCCCTATCAAATCTATTATTTCATCTCTATTAAAAAACATATTCGATCTTGGAGAATAAACTCCAATTCCTCGATACTCTAAATAATGTGCCAATGAAACTATTCTCTTATTTTTAACCGATCTAAATAAGAATGCAACCTGATTGTAATCATCTATTTTTTTTGAATTTTTCATAAATATTAAAAAATTAGCTATTCGTTCTTGCCATTTAGTTTCAGAATCTTGAACCGACAATTTCACTACATTAATTGAATCGTTATCTTTTTCTTTTGGTACTATAAGTTCTTTAGAATGTCGATATTCCCCCCAATAAAGGCTATCAATCCACTCTTTACAAAACTTCACAATATCTTTTTCTGATCTATAATTAATTTCTAGCTTTATTATTTTACACTCTTCACCTATCCTATTTTGAAATTGCAGTATATTCCTTATACTCGCTCCTCTAAATCTATATATTCCCTGATCATCATCTCCAACAACACATATATTTTTATTTTTTCCTCCAATTAAAAATATAAGTTTCTCTTGGATTGTATTTGTATCTTGATATTCATCAATCATTATATATTTTACTTTTTGAATAAATTTTTGAAATGCTTCTGGATTTTCTTTTAGTAATAAATACGCTTCTTTTTGAATAAGTGAAAAATCAATTACATTTTCTTCGAATAAAATTCTTTTATATAATCTATATGCTTCTGATAAAAAACTATCATCAATCAAATCTACTCCCTCTTCACTAAATCTATTGAACCATTTAATAAGTGTTTCTCCTATTTTCCAACTACTTAAATATGATTTTTTTTCAAAAAATAATTTATATCCTTTAATCTCTTTAAAATATTTTAATTTTGAAAAAATAAAAAATTTTTGATCCACATTATCTAAAACTTTATATCCTTTTTTTAAATTTGATAAAGAGATATTTTCATCGATTATTCTTAAACAAATAGAGTGAAGTGTCCCTATATACAAACCTTCTAAATGAAACTTCTCCTCTTTAAGCCTATTTATTATTCTAGTTGATAGCTCTCTTGCTGCTCTTTCTGTGAATGTTGATACTAAAATCTCCTCTGGCTTTATATTTTTTTCTTTAATCATAAAAACCATTCTCTCAACTAATGTTCTTGTTTTTCCTGAACCTGGTCCTGCTACAATTAGTACAGGTCCATCTATGCTATGGACAGCTTCAGTTTGACTTTTATTTAAATTCATAAAACCACCCTTTTTTATTTTAGTATACAAAAAATTACAAAAAAAATAAAGCCTAGGTTTTAAACCTAAGCTTTAAAATTTAATTACTTACTAAGCTGTTATTGCTGATACTGGACAAACTCCTGCACAAGCTCCACAATCAACGCAAGATTCTGAAATTTCATATTTCCCGTTAGTGTCAGCTGATATTGCTGATACTGGACAAGTTCCTTCACAAGCTCCGCAACCAATACAAGTGTCTTTATCTATTATATGCATAATATATACCTCCTGATTTTTTTATGTTTCTGTATCTAATATACAGAATAAAATGAAAAAAGTCAAGATAAATTGATTGGAAAAAATACATTTTTTACAAAAAAGTTTGATTATCAAACAATATGTTGTCAGATATTAATCTGAAAGATTACTTAAAATCATCTCTTGTCTAATTGTTTCATTTTCTTTGAATTCTTTTGCTAGTTTTTGCTTGTATATTTTTTCAGATTCTTCAATTGATATTTCATTTATTTTTGCATAATTAATTATGTTATTTTTATCTATCTTATTTCTTTCTTCTATATGCTTTTCATAGTCAAAATTTACTTCTCTTTCAGCAAAACTTAATGTTCCTATAAATAAAGTTCCCATTAACATCATTATATTTATTCTTTTCATTTTACTTCCTCCAAATTAATTTTCTTTATATAAATATTTTAATAAATATTTGTTACTAAATTATGTCATTTAATTTACATATCTATATTATAATCTATTAAAAAAAATATAATAGATGTATCATTCACCTATGAAACATTCATCTTTTAATTTACTTTTCAAGGAATAAATAGTATTATTTATTAAAAAGTTAAAAGGAGTATTATTTTATGAAAAATAACGAAGGTATTATTGTTTTAATTTCTGCAATTGATAAAGAGTTAAATTTTCTTTTAGATAATTTATTGTCAGAGCTAGAAATTACTAAAACTGAAAGTATCTATTTAAGATTAATTTACAACAATCCTGGAATAACTCAATACGATATCTCAAAATTAAGAAAAATTGAAAAATCTTTAGTTACAAAATATATTTCTAATTTAGAAGATAAAGGGTTAATTGAAAAAAGAAGCTTAGATAAAAGGAAAAAAGGTCTATATTTAATTGAAAGTGGTTTTAGAGCTATAAATTTTATCGATGGTTTTTTACCAGAGATACAACATAAATTTATTGGATTATTTAACGAAAAAGAAATGTATGATTTTAAAATTTTTTTAAATAGATTAAAGAATAGTCTTGAAGAATTTAATGAGCGAGATTTTTTATCTTAACTATTGTACAAAAAATAAAAAAAAGATTGGCAACTTCCTATCCTCCCAGGGGGCTGCCCCCCAAGTACTTTCAGCGTTTATGGGCTTAACTTCCAGGTTCGAAATGTTACTGGGTGTACCTCCATAGCTATCGTTGCCAATCAAT
>JBOFLW010000050.1:0-1329 GCA_051658065.1 Cetobacterium sp. | reverse complement strand
CATAGCTATCAACCTAACTAAAAATCGGAACCTAAATTTAAAATATTTAGGTTCTTTTTCATTTCTATAATTAATTTTGTATAAAACAAAAAACCACTTGTAAAAATGGTTAAAAAATTGTATATTATAAATGCTTTGTGTTCTTGGTGAATTTTATTTGCCAGGAACCTTTTTTTTCTCTTTTTTTTTGATATTTTTTAATCTAAAGCAAATTGAATTGAACTCTTCTTCATCTTTTAAGCGGACCAAAAAATCGCTTAAGACTACAAAAGCAGATTTTACAACTCTTCGAATACTTGTTTCTTCAGTATATCCACCATTAATACTCTTTGTAATTTCTAAAAGCAACAAAATTCTAATTAGTGTCGCATAAATATGCGCCTCAACTCTTTCAGTTTTTAAATTTTTTATCTTATCTATTTTAAAATCAGATTTAAATATTTTAAAAAGTAATTCTATTTGCCATCTCATTTTATACAACTCAATTATTTCAGAAGAAGAAAATCCCCAAAGATTTGTAACATATCCACTTACACTTAAAGATTCTCTAGCAAAACTTGCTATTTTTTTAGTACGTCGTTCTCTTTCTTCAATTCCTTGAGTTCTCTTATCTAACAATTCTTCGGGTAATTTAGTGAGCACAATTCTAACAGGCATTTTCAAATCGCCTATTAAAAAATCATATTCTTTAGTTTCGTTGAAGTTTAAATTATTCCCCAATTCTCCTGCTTTTGTTACTAAATATTTTGTTTTTTCTATTATCTTTCCATTTTTAGAATACGAAGGTGAAGGATTCAAAGAAAAAAGTTTAGTTCCAGCTCTTAGTCTTGAAATGAAAAAACTATTTCTATCTTCAATTTCTTTAAAATCTTCAAAGTTAAAGTATCCTAAATCTTTTAAAACTAATGAATCAAGAGAAAGATGTTTGTATATGTGTTTCGAAAAATTTTGTTCATTTTTTACACCTTCATTTAAAGATATATTTTTAATTGAAAAATTTAAGAGCTCTAAAATTAAATTAATTTTCATCGTAGATTGTAGCTGACTCCCTTTGTACTTATCCTTGCACTTGTTAGGTAGCTTAATTTCGGTTGAATCCATTAAAAATATATTCCTAAAACTATGAGAATTAAAAGTTTTTGTTTTACCTAAAATTTGATTTTTTAAAAGAGATATGAAAATATTTTTAAAGAAAGTTACGGTTTCTTCTCCAAACCTTTGGTCAAGCGCTTGAGGAGAGATAGAGATATTTTTCTCGAAATTTAAATGAGATACCATTTCTTCAAGTGAATCAATACAAATATTATGGTTAGAAAAACATCCTAACCA
>JBOFLW010000049.1:0-14860 GCA_051658065.1 Cetobacterium sp. | reverse complement strand
AGCCTACAGAGTATGCAATTCAGTTAAACGAAAAGCAAAAAGCTAAATTTATATACAATGTAATGGAGAAGCAATTCAGAAAATTATATGAAGAGGCTTCAAGAAAGGATGGAGTTACTGGTTTAACTTTAATCCAAAATTTAGAGAGAAGATTAGAGAACGTAGTTTATAGACTAGGATTCGCTAAAACTAGAAGACAATCTAGACAAATCGTATCTCACGGACACATAGCTGTTAACGGAAGAAAAGTTAACATCGCATCTTATAGAGTAAAAGCAGGGGACGTTGTATCTGTAATTGAAAACTCAAAAAATATTGAGTTAATCAAATCTGCAGTAGAAGAGAAAACAGTTCCAGCATGGTTAGAGTTAGATAAAGCTAACTTTGCAGGAAAAGTTCTTCAGAACCCAACTAAAGACGATTTAGATTACGATCTAAACGAAGCTTTAATTGTTGAGTTCTATTCTAGATAATAAATCCTTTGACAGGAGTTGATTAAATGTTAAAAATAGAAAAACATGCTAAGGGTATTAACATTACCGAGTTAAAAACAAGTGACTTTTCTGGTCAATATGTGATAGAGCCTCTTTATAGAGGTTATGGACATACAATTGGTAATGCTTTAAGAAGAGTTTTATTATCATCTATACCAGGTGCTGCAATCAAAGGAGTAAGAATTGATGGCGTACTAAGCGAATTTTCAGTTATGGAAGGTGTAAAAGAAGCCGTTACTGAAATAATGCTAAATGTTAAAGAGGTAGTAATCAAGGCAGAAACTGCCGGTGAAAGAAAAATGACTCTTTCTGCAAAGGGACCTAAGACTGTTACAGCTGCTGACATAATACCAGACATAGGATTAGAAATTGTAAACCCAGATCAAATAATTTGTACGTTAACTACGGATAGAGAAATTGATATGGAATTTATAGTTGATACTGGTGAAGGATTTGTTGTTGCTGAAGAGATAGAGAAAAAAGATTGGGCTGTAGACTTTATAGCAGTTGATGCTATTTATACACCAATCAAAAAAGTATCTTACTCAGTTCAGGATACGATGGTTGGAAGAATGACTGATTTTGATAAATTAACTCTTGATATTGAAACTGATGGAAGTGTAGAGATAAGAGATGCAATTTCTTATGCTATAGAGCTTTTAAAGTATCATTTAGATCCTTTCCTAGATTTAGGAAATAGAATGGATCATTTAAGAGTAGATCTTGAAGAAGAGGAAGAAGTTCCAACATCAACTAACAAAGCTGATGATATTATGAACACAAGAATAGAAGAGCTAGATTTAACAGTTAGATCATTTAATTGTTTAAAGAAAGCAGGAATTGAAGAAGTAGGACAATTGGCTAAAATGTCAATGAACGAACTTCTAAAAATAAAGAATCTAGGAAGAAAATCACTAGATGAGATCCTTGAAAAGATGAAAGAACTTGGGTTCGATCTAAATGGAAATGGATCTGTAGAATAATTAAGATAAGGAGGCTAACTGACTAATGAACCACAATAAATCATATAGAAAGTTAGGGAGAAGAGCTGACCATAGAAAAGCTATGTTAATGAACTTAACAATATCTCTAATTTTATCAGATAGAATAGAAACTACTGTTACTAGAGCAAAAGAGCTTAGAAAGTTTGCTGAGAGAATGATAACTCTTGGTAAAAAAGGAACTCTTGCTCATAGAAGACAAGCATTCGCATTCTTAAGAAGCGAAGAGGCTGTTGCAAAAATATTTAACGATTTAGCTCCAAAATATGCGGAGAGAAACGGTGGATACACAAGAATCATGAGAACTTCTGTAAGAAGAGGAGATTCTGCTGAGATGGCTATAATCGAGTTAGTATAATTCTAACTTGCTAAAGAAGAACTACTATGTAGTTCTTCTTTTTTTGTTTTAATAAAATTATAAAAACTAATACTATAAAAATAAACAAAATAAAAAAAATGTACTATTTTTTAATAATTGATTTGTAAAAAGTTTTTTTCGTCAAAAAACAAACAAAATGTATTGCAAATAGCGTAAAATTGATGTATAATAATTGTATAAAGTGCCTAGGGGAACTTATTATACTTTTTATATTCGGAGGGTTAAGATGTTAAAAGGAACAGTAAAGTGGTTCAATAAAGAAAAAGGATTTGGTTTTGTAACTTGTGAACAGGGGAACGATTATTTCGTACATTTTACAGGAATTGTTGGGGAAGGATTTAAATCTTTAGAAGAGGGTCAAAATGTATCTTTCACAGTAGAAGAAGGAGCAAAAGGTCCATTAGCTAAAGAAGTAACTGCAGCTTAATAATAAAACCATGAGTGAAATTTAAATTTCACTCTTTTTTTTTATAAAAAAATCAGAAAATATGTTAAAATATAATATATTGTATTTTAAGGAGATTGAAATGATATTAGGATTAACTGGTGGTATAGGAAGTGGAAAATCTACAGTTAGTAAAATATTTTTATCTATGGGATTAAAAGTTTTAGATGCAGATATGATTGCAAAAAATATTTTAAATAGCGAGGAAGTAAAGATAGAACTTGAAAACAAAATAGGAACAGAATTTATTTCACCTATAGATGGTAATATAGATCGAAAATTATTGAAGAGAAAAGTATTTAATAACCCTGAAAAATTAAAACTATTAAATGAAATAATTCATCCAAAAGTTTTAAATATTTATAAAAAATCTTATCAAGATAATATGTCAAAAAATGAAATTATAATATTTGATGTGCCATTACTTTTTGAAGTAGGTTTAAATAAATATTGTAATAAAATTATTGTAGTTGATATTGATTCTACCCTTCAACACGAGAGAATTAAATTAAGAGATAGAATAGATGAAGAATTAATAAAAAAAATAATTTCAACACAAATATCTAGAGAAGAAAGAAACTCTAAAGCTGATATTATTATAGAAAATAATGGAACAATAGATGAATTAGAAATAAAAGTAAAAAAAATAATAGAAGATATAGAGAGAGGTAAAAAATGAAAATAGTTGCTCCAGCGGGAAGTATTGATAGATTTTATGCAGCAATAAAAGCAGGTGCTGATGAAATATATATGGGATTAAAAGGATTTGGTGCAAGAAGAAATGCAGTAAATTTAACACTTGAAGAATATAAAGAGGCTTTAGATTATGCACATGAAAGAGGAGTGAAAGTATTTTTAACTTTAAACACTATAATGATGGATGTTGAAATTGAAGCAATTTCGATTAATCTAAAAGAACTTTACAAGCATGGATTGGATGCAGTTATTGTTCAAGATTTTGGTTTAGCTAAATTTATAAAACAAAATTATCCAGGATTAGAGTTACACGGAAGTACTCAAATGACAGTAGCTAATCATATTGAAGCAAATTATTTAAAATCTATAGGGTTCGAAAGAGTTGTATTACCTAGAGAGTTATCTTTTGAAGAGATTAAAAATATCAGAGAAAAAACAGATATAGAATTAGAAATATTTGTTTCGGGAGCTTTATGCATTTCTTATTCTGGAAATTGCTATATGAGTAGTTTTATTGGTGGGCGTAGTGGAAATAGAGGTATGTGTGCTCAGCCTTGTAGAAAAAAATACACATCAAATGGGCAGGAAGAAGGATATTTTTTAAGCCCAAAAGATCAACTTTATGGTTATGATGAGATTCAAAAATTGAAAAAGATTGGAATAGATAGTATAAAACTCGAAGGAAGAATGAAAGAACCTAACTACGTTTTCCAAACAGTTAATTATTATAAAGAGTTAATAGATGGAAATAACGTAGAGGAAAAAAGTTCAGAAATATTTAATAGAGGCTACAGTACTGGCTATTTCCATAAAGAAAGACCTGAAATATTAAATAAAGAGTTTGCTAGTCACCTAGGTAAAAGTTTAGGAGAGTTAAAAGGAAATCAATTAAAATTAAAAGAAAAAGTTATTCTTGGAGATGGAATTACATTTTTATCAAATTCTTATGAAAAATTAGGTGGAATGTATGTAAATAAAATTGATACGAGATTTGAAAGAGGAAATAAAACAGCTAATCCAGGTCAAACTATGGTCTTAAAAGATTTACCAGAAGGAACAAAATATGTTTATAAAAACTTTTCAAAAGAGATTAGTGATTTAATAGAACAAAAATTAAAAGTCACAGATAAAAAACACCTAGTAGAATTCGAATTTAAAGGTAAGCTAGGAGAAAAAGCTAAAATAAAAGTATCAACACTAAGTAATAGACTAGAACTTATAACATCTGAATTAGAATCAGATAATTTGATAGAAGAAGCTAAAAATAAAGGAACAACAGAAGAAGTTATAGCTGAAAAAATATTAGAAATAGGGGATACTACATTTAAAGGAGTAGTAAAAAATATAGATATAGATGAAAATATATTTTTACCAATTTCAACAATAAAACAGTTGAAAAGAGATGTAGTAAAAGAATTACTTTCAAAATTAATTTTAAGCTATAGAAGAGATTACAATGAAGAGATTATCAAATTACCAAAAATAGAAATAGTTGAAAAAAAATCTATTTTATCAGCTATTGTTTCAAGTGATGCTCAAAAAGAGGTATTAAAAAGTTTTGGAATAGAAAAAATATACAATAAAGGTTATGATGTAGCAAGAGAAGGTATTTTGGATAAAATTGATTTAAAAAATAAATTAGCAACTAATCTATATCAAGCATTAGATAATAAAAATGATAAAATTACATTAGGATGGAATTTAAATATATCTAATAGGTATGCGTTTGATCACTACTCAGAGATTGAAAATATAGAAACGATTATAGTTTCTCCTGAAATAAGTTATAGAAGATTGGAAGAGATAGGTGAAACAAAAATAAAAAAAGCAATATTAGCTTATGGAAGACCGAGAGCAATGTATACTGAGTTATCATTAGGTGGAAAAAAAGAAAAAACTATAGAAAATGAACAAGGTGATAAATTTACAATAATAGAAAATGGTTTAGGAAATAGTGAAATATATTTAGAAAAACCTTTAAATATATTGGAAGATAAAAAATATTTAGAAAGCATAGGAATTTCTGAATTAGTTTTAGAATTTACAACAGAAACAGCAGAAGAGATAAAAGATATTTTAGAAGGTAAAGGAGAATATAAAACTTATAATTATGAGAGAGGGGTGTTTTAATTGAATAAAAAGTTAGTTAGAAATCTAGCAACAGTATTTGGATTAGGAGATATGCCAGTAGCTCCAGGAACATTCGGTACATTGGGTGGAATTCCTATTTATATAGGATTGGTTTTCCTTAAAAGTATTTTTCCAAACAATATGATATATAACTCTTTTTATTTTATGTTTTTAATGACTTTTTTTGCAATATCAGTGTATATATGTGATATTGCAGAAAGGGAAATTTTTAAAGAAAAAGACCCACAAAAAGTTGTAATAGATGAAGTTTTAGGTTTTTTAACAACATTGTTTTTAATAAATCCAGTCGGAATATTCCAAACTATTATGGCAATAATTATAGGATTTGTAATATTTAGGTTTTTTGATATAACTAAAATAGGTCCAATTTATAAATCACAATTTTTTGGAAATGGAGTAGGAGTTGTATTAGATGATTTTCTTGCAGGGGTAATAGGAAACTTTTTGATGGTTTGTATATGGACAATATTTTTTTAAGAGGTAGATAAAATGAGATGTACTTTACTAATGGTAGGAACAGAGTTATTGAATGGAGCAACATTAGATACAAATAGTATATTTATAGCTGAAGAACTGAATAAAGTTGGAATAAAAATTGATTACAAAATAACTTCAGGAGATTCATTAGAAAATATAATCGAATCATTAAAATTCTTAAAAGAAAAAAGTAATTTAGTTATAATTTCAGGTGGATTAGGAGCAACTGATGATGATTTAACAAAAACAGCAATTAGTAAATTTTTAAATAAAAAACTTATTATTGATGAAGATGAACTAATAGAGTTAAAAAATAAATTTAAAAAATTAAATATACAATATTTGAAAAAAAATGAAAAAGAAGTTGAAAAACCAGAGGGTGCAATTTCAATAAAAAATGATGTTGGAATGGCTCCTGCATTTTTTATTGATGGAATAGCAGCTTTTCCAGGAGTTCCAAAAGAGTTATATAATATGTTGCCTAAATTTTTAAAATATTATACAGAAAATTTTTGTGAAAAAATAAATCCTATATATATAAAAGATATAATTATTTCAGGAATTCCAGAATCTATACTGGAAGAAAAAATAAAGCACTTATTTACTGAGCCTGATATAGAATATGAATTTTTAGTAAAAGATTATGGTATAATAGTAAGAATGCAAACATTATTATCACTAAAAAACACAGTAGAAAAAATTAAGGAAAAGATATATAATAGTATAGGGAATTATATATTATATGAAGACAATGAAAAAATTGAAGAAAAAATTTATTCAATTTTAAAAAATAAAAAATATACTCTATCAGTTGCAGAATCTTGCACAGGAGGGTTAATTTCTTCAACATTTGTTGGAGTATCTGGAATATCAAAATTTTTTAAAGAAGGAATTGTAACTTATAGTAATGAATCAAAAATTGAAAGATTAAATGTTAATAAAGATATAATAGAAAGATATGGAGCTGTAAGTAAAGAGGTAGCAGAGAGCATGGTTACTGGACTTAACACAGATATTGGAATTTCAACAACTGGAATAGCAGGCCCTGAAGGTGGTAGTGATAATAAACCAGTTGGTCTTGTTTATATAGGAATTAAAGTTAGAGGGAGGATAACAAGCTTTAAATTCAATTTAACAGGGGATAGAGAGAAAATAAGAAAACAAGCATCTCTCCATAGTCTATTTGAACTATATAAAATATTAGAGGAGGATGAGCAAAAAAGTGAGTATAGGAGAGAGAATTAAAAAAAGTAGAAATGAAAAAGGATTATCATTAAGAGAGTTAGCAACTATGGTTGATTTATCAGCTAGTTTTTTATCACAAATAGAACAGGGAAAAGCATCACCTTCTATTGAAAATTTAAAAAAGATAGCAAATTCTTTAGATGTAAGAGTTAGTTATTTAATTGAAGATGAAGAGATAAAGAAAAATTCAGATTTAATTAGAGCTAAAGAAAGAAAATTTGTTGAAAGTATAGATTCTAATACTACAATTTCATTATTAACATCATCAAATATTGAAAAAAGTATGGAACCAATACTTTATGAAATAGGTCCTGGTGGAGAGAGTGGGAGAAGTTATTATACTCATCCAGGTGAAGAGTTTATATTTATTTTAGAAGGAAGTATAGATATATATATAGAAGAAGCTATTCATAATCTGCACGAAGGAGATAGTTTCTATTTTAAATCTAGTCAAAAGCATAGATTTAAGAATAATACAGATAGAAGAGCAAAAGCTCTTTGGGTGGTAAATCCACCAACATTTTAATTATGGAGGAAATAATGAATATAGAAGTAAAAGTATTAAATTCTACAAGATTAACAAAATTGTTAATCGCAGCAAGTAGATGGTTATCAAAATATTCAGATGTTTTAAACGATTTGAATGTTTATCCAGTTCCTGATGGAGATACTGGAACAAATATGTCAATGACGCTACAAGCGGTTGAAAATGAGTTAATAAAATTAAATCATGAACCAGATATGGAAGAGTTAGCAGATATAGTTTCTGAAGCTATTCTTTTAGGAGCAAGAGGAAATTCAGGAACTATTTTATCTCAAATTATTCAAGGATTTTTAGATGGTGTAAGAACAAAAGAGGAAGTTTCAGTTGAAGATGTTAAATTAGCTTTTAAACTTGCTAAAGAAAAAGCTTATAAAGCTGTTAGTGAACCTGTAGAAGGGACAATGTTAACAGTAATAAGAAGAGTAGCTGAAGAAGCAGAAAAATATAATGGAGCATCAGATGATTTTATTCCATTCTTAGTATACTTAAAAGAGGCAGCAGCAGATGCTGTTCAAGAAACACCTAATCAATTACCAAAGCTTAAAGAAGCTGGAGTAGTTGATGCAGGAGGACAGGGTATATTTTACATTTTAGAAGGTTTTGAAAAATCTATAACTGATCCTGATATGTTACTTGATTTAGAAAGAATAGTTCAATCACAAGCTAAAAGAAAAGATATAATGGAGCATTCGAGCTCTCATGTTTTCGAAGATATAAAATTCAAATATTGTACAGAGTTTGTAATAGAAGCTGGAAATTTTGATATAGATGATTATAAATTAAAAATTATAAATTTTGGTGATTCAGTAGTTTGTGCTCAAACTTCAAAGAAAACAAAAACACATATTCATACAAATAATCCAGGATTAGTATTAGAAATAGCTGGAAAATTAGGAAATTTATCAAATATAAAAATTGATAATATGGAAATTCAACATAAAAATATGCTTTTAACAGAAGCTGAAAATCATAAATCAGATAAAAGTGGAAAAATATTAGTTCAAAATGAAAATAGCAAACCTATAGCTTACTTTGCAGTTGTTGATAATTTAGAGTTAGGAAATTTATTTTTAAATAATGGAGCTACAGCAGTTTTAATAGGTGGGCAAACACAAAATCCGAGTGTTGCAGATATTGAAGAGGGAATTAATAAAATAAAAGCAGACAAAATAGTGTTATTACCTAACAATAAAAATATAATAGGCTCTGCAAAATTAGCTGCTGAAAGATCTTCTAAAGAAGTTATAGTTTTAGAAACTAAAACTATGCTAGAAGGTGAATATGTTGTTAAAAATAAAGATTTTGGAATGGATGAAATCTTGAAACAATTACCCTTAAACACTTCAGTAGAGATAACAAGAGCTGTTAGAGATACAAAAGTTGATGAAATAGTTATTTTAGAAGGTGACTATATAGCATTGGTTAACGGAAAAATTAAATCAAAAGCAAAAACTTTAGAAGATTTAGTACAAAATATTTATAAAGAATATGTAAACAGTGAAACTTTAAATATTTTTGCATGTATCGGAAAAGGTTCTACAGAAAAAGCAAATAATGTTTTAAAAGAGATAAAAACAACAGTAAAATATTCTGATCTAGTTGTAGGGCAAGAAAACTACCCTTACTATATATATATTACAAATAGAAACCCTGAGTTACCTGAAATAGCGATTGTAACAGATTCTACGTCAGATTTAACAGCTGAAATGATAAAGGGGCTAGATGTTGATATTATACCACTAAAAATCAAATTGGCTGGGGACACATATTATAGAGATGGTGTAGATATATCTAAAGGTGAATTCTGGAAGCAACTTTTAAAAGAGGGGGTTGTTCCAAAAACATCTCAGCCATCTCCAGCAGAATTTAAAGAACTTTACGAGAAGTTATTGGCAAAAGGATATAAGAAAATAATCTCAATACATATTTCAAGTAAATTAAGTGGGACACAACAAGCCGCTAGAGTAGCTAGAGGAATGTTAAATAAAGAAAATGAAATAGCAATTGTGGATTCAAAAGTAGTAACATTTGCATTAGCTCATATAGTAATAGAAGCAGCTAAAATGGTAAAAGAGAAAAAATCATTTGATGAGATAATAGAGTGGATTGATGAAACAAAAACTAAAATGAAAGTTTACTTTGTTGTAAAAGAATTAGGATATTTAGAAAAAGGTGGAAGAATAGGAAGAGCTTCATCAGTAATTGGAGGATTCTTAAATATAAAACCTGTTTTAAAATTAGAAAATGGTGAAGTTTGCATAGAGACGAAAGCACTTGGTGAAAGAGGAGCTTTAGCTTATATGGAAAAAATATTAAAGAATGAAAAAAGTTCAATAATAATGTATACTGGTTGGGGTGGAACTCGTAATGAGTTAGAAGCAGCTGATCAATTAAGAAGTATAGCTGAAAAAACTAAGAAATTAGATTACAGAGCTAGAATGGAGATAGGAGCAACAATATCTTCTCATACAGGACCTGTGTATGGAATGGGAATTTTAAACAAAATAAGATAGAAAAAATAGCTAGATTTAATATCTAGCTATTTTCATAATAACGATCTTTATTTAATAAGTAAAATAAGAACCTACATAAAAAGTTTTAAAAGGATTGACTCTATATAAAAAAGAAAATATAATAAAGAAAAAACCGTGGGAGGAAAAAATGGCAATATTAGTTTGTGGTGGAGCTGGCTACATAGGAAGTCATGCTGTAAGAGCTTTATTAGAGGCAAAAAGAGAAGTAATTGTATTAGATAATATGCAAACAGGTCATGTTGAAGCTGTACCTGAAAATGTAAAATTAGCTTTAGGAGATTTGAGAGATATTGAATTTTTAAAAAGAGTTTTCAAAGAAAATAAAATAGAGGGTGTTATTCAGTTTGCAGCAGATTCATTAGTAGGAGAAAGTATGACAAATCCTGCAAAATATTTTGACAATAATGTTGTAGGAACTATGAATTTATTAAATGCAATGAAAGAGTTTGAAGTTAAAAATATTGTATTTTCTTCAACTGCAGCAACTTATGGAGAACCTAAAAATATACCAATTTTAGAAACAGATGAAACACTACCAACAAATCCTTACGGTGAAAGTAAGTTAATGGTTGAAAAATTATTAAAATGGTATGATTATGCTTATGGTATAAAATATACAGCACTTAGATATTTCAATGTAGCAGGAGCTTACTTAACAGGAGAAATTGGAGAAGATCATAGTCCAGAAACACATTTAATTCCAATTATCTTACAAGTAGCTTTAGGAAAAAGAGAAAAAATTGGAATATATGGTGATGATTATCCAACAGAAGATGGAACTTGTATTAGAGATTACGTTCATGTAATGGATTTAGTTGATGCTCATATATTAGCATTAGATAGATTAAAAAATGGTGGAGAAAGTACTGTTTATAATTTAGGAAATGGAGAGGGATTCTCTGTAAAGCAAGTTATTGAAGTGGCAAGAAAAGTAACAAAACATGAGATTCCAGCTGAAGTTTCACCTAGAAGAGCAGGAGATCCTGCAAAGCTAGTTGCAAGTTCAGAAAAAGCAATGAAAGAATTAAAATGGAAGCCTAAATATGCTTCATTAGATTCTATAATAGAAACAGCATGGAAATGGCATAAAGAAAATCCAGAAGGTTATAACGATTAAAAAAATTAGGCAGATATCTGCCTAATTTTTATTTAAAGGAGAATTATGAAAATATATAAATTTGAAGAGATTGATTCTACAAATAAATTTTTAAAAGAAAAAAAAGATATTTCAGAAAGAGATGTGGTTATTGCCAAAGTTCAAACTGCAGGTAGAGGTCGAAGGGGGAATAAATGGAGCTCAACAGAAGGAGCAGCATTATTCTCTTTTGTATTAAAACATGATTTTGAAATAAAAGATGATGAGTATATGAAATTACCATTATTAGTAGGATATTCGCTCTTATATTCTTTAAAAAAAATAGAAAATTTAGATTATAAATTTAAATGGACTAATGATTTATTTTTAGATGAAAAAAAAATAAGCGGTATATTAGTAGAAAAAATAGATGATAACTATATAATAGGAATAGGTTTAAATTTGAATAATTTAGATTTAGAAGAGTCAAAAAATACAGGTATTTCACTAAAACAAAAAACAGGTAAAACTTATGATATAGACAGTGTTATTCAACTTATTTTAGATGAATTTTTTCAAAACTTTAAAAAATTTAAAAATAATGAATGGTATAAAATTTTAAAAAAAATTAATAATGTAAATTATTTGTATGGAAAAAGAATCATAGTTAAAAGTTTTGATAAAGAGGAAAATGGTATAGCAGGTGATATATTAGAAGATGGTACTTTAGAAGTTTTTATAGGTGATAAAGTTAAAAAGTTTAATATTGGTTCAATACATATAGCTAAAAAATAAGATTTAGAGGAGTGTAACTATGAAACTAAAAAGAATAATGGATGAAAAAAATGCAGATGCTATTTTAATTACAAATTTATTGAATGTAAGATATTTGACAGGTTTTACAGGAACAACAGGAACAGCATTGGTAATAGGAAACCATAAATTTTTTATAACTGATTTTAGATATGTAGCTCAAGGAAAAAAAGAGGTAGAAAAAAATGGGTTTCAACTGATTTGTGAAAATATATCAGTTTTAAAAAAAGTAGCAGAATTATTAAAAAAATACGAAGTAAAAAGTATTTGTATTGAAAATCAAAGTGTAACCTTAGATCAGTTTAAACTATTTAAAACAATATTTCCAGAATTAAATTATATAGATTTAAATGATCAATTTTTAAAAGAAAGAGAGATAAAATCTGAAGAAGAGATAGCTATCATAAAAAAATCAATTGAAATAGCAGAAGAAGCTTTAAAAAGAGCAGTTCCTAAAATTAGAATAGGAATGATTGAAAGAGAGGTGGCAGCAGAATTAGAATATCAAATGAGAAAATTAGGAGCATCAAAAACCTCGTTTGATATCATAGTAGCCTCAAATGAAAGGTCAGCATTACCTCATGGTGTTGCAAGTGAAAAAGCAATAGAAGAAGGATTTTTAACAATAGATTATGGATGTTTCTATAATGGTTATGCATCAGATATAACAAGAACATTTTATGTTGGAAATAATCCAACAGAGAAGCATTATGAAATATATGAAATAGTAAAAAAGGCAAATGAAATGGCTATTCAAAATGTAAAAGAAGGGGTTACAGTCCACGAGTTAGATTCAATAGCAAGGGATTTTATAGTGGAGAAAGGATACGGAGAATATTTTGGGCATGGTTTAGGACATGGAATAGGTTTACAAATTCATGAGTATCCTGGAGTTTCATTTAAAGCAGAAAATAAAGTTTTAAAATCAGGAATGATAATAACAATAGAGCCTGGAATATATATACCCGAATTTGGAGGAGTAAGAATAGAAGATGATATCTTAGTAAAAAAAGATTCATTTGAAATATTAACTTCTTTAAATAAAAATTTTCAAAAAATAAACTAAAATATTAAAAGACAAATTGACAAACAATATATATATTATTTATAAAATATATATATAATAAATCTTTTTAATTTATTTGAAAATGTGATACAGTTTATGTAACAATGGAAATTTTATTAATCATTTTAGTTGGAAATGAAAATAAATTGTCAATACGGAGGGGAATATGGGCACGGAATTAAAAAATAATAAAATTCAAAAGAAGAGTTTTGTAGACAAATTTTTAAATGTAGTGGAAAAAGGTGGAAATGCGTTACCACATCCAGCTACGCTATTTGGGATATTAGCTATACTAGTTATAATAATATCAGGAATTGGAGATATGCTAGGGTGGTCAGTTGATTTCGTAGGAATCAACAGAAAAACAATGAAAACAGAAGAGATGTTAATTGTAACTAAATCTTTGATGACAAAAGATGGAATAAATTATATATTCAATACAATGGTTACTAACTTTACAGGATTTGCTCCTTTAGGAACGGTTTTAGTTGCAATATTTGGAATAGGAATAGCAGAAAGATCAGGATTAATGGCAGCAATATTAAAAAAAGTGGCATTATCAACACCTAAAAAATTAGTTACTATGATGGTTGTATTTTTAGGAATAATGTCAAATGTAGCATCAGATGCAGGTTATGTTGTACTACCTCCATTAGCAGCTTTAATATTTTTATCTTTTGGAAGACACCCTATAGCTGGATTAGCAGCGGCTTTTGCAGGAGTTTCAGGCGGGTTTTCAGCTAACTTATTAATAGGAACAATAGATCCTCTTTTAGGAGGTATTTCAACAGAAGCAGCAAGAATATTAGATCCAACATACCAAGTTTTACCAACAGCAAATTGGTACTTTATGATGGCTTCAACATTTGTAATAACATTATTAGGAACATTAATAAATGACAAAATAGTAGAGCCTAGATTAGGAAAATATACAGGTGAAGATTCAAATGATTTCCAAGAAGTAACGACTGCAGAGAAAAAAGCTTTAAAATCAGCAGGGATAGCAACAGTTATAATGGGAATTTTATTAATACCAATATACTTAGCTTTAGGAAAAAATTTCTTAGGAAATGGATTAGTACCAGTTATTGTTTTATTCTTTGCATTACCAGGTTTAGCTTATGGTAAATCAATAGGAACAATAAAAAATGATAGTGATGTAATGGGTATGTTAGCAAAATCAATGCAAGGGATGTCAGGATATATAGTTTTAGTATTCTTTGCAGCTCAATTTATAGCATATTTTGGATATACAAACTTAGGAACAATTTTAGCAGTAAAAGGTGCAGATTTTTTACAAAGTACAGGAATTGGTGGAATACCATTAGTTATTGGATTCATAGTTATTGTTGGATTCTTAAATCTCTTTATGGGATCAGCGTCAGCAAAATGGGCTATTTTAGCACCAGTATTTGTACCAATGCTTATGAGAATAGGATATACACCAGAATTTACACAGTTAGCTTATAGAATAGGGGATTCAACAACAAATATAATATCTCCTTTAATGTCATATTTTGCGATGATAATTGTATTCATGCAAAAATATGATAAAAAAGCATCATTAGGAACACTTGTATCAGTAATGCTTCCTTATTCAATGGTATTTTTAGTAGGATGGTCTGTATTCTTAGCAATATGGATGTTAACAGGAGCTCCAATAGGACCAGGAGCCTCAATATTACTACCAGGTTTTTAAGAAAAATATTCTTTTCTTGACAAATTCTAGGTTATACTATACTATAAGAGTATAGAAAATGACCAGACCAAATATAATAAAAAAAATAGGAGATATCTCCTATTTTTTTTATTATATAAGGAAACTATAGAAAAAATTTATCTAAAAAATATTGAAAAATTTGAACTAAAGGAATAAAAATAGTATAATAAAATGAAAGCTCAAAGTTGTGAATACCACAAAATACCGCAGGTATGGTGCG
>JBOFLW010000048.1:0-5452 GCA_051658065.1 Cetobacterium sp. | reverse complement strand
CTCACTTTCTATTATATTTGCCCATTCAATCAAAGCTACACCATCATTATTAATATAATCCTCATAACCAATTTCATAAATCTCCTCTGGACTTCCCAATCTATATACATCAAAATGATATAGTGGTAATCTTCCATCTAAATATTCTAAAACATAATTAAATGTAGGACTTTTTAAATTTTCTTTTACTCCCAACTCTTTTGCAAAACTTTTAGTAAAAGTTGTTTTTCCTGTTCCTAAATCACCTATTAATGCTACTACTGTGTTTTCAGAAACATAATTAGCCAGTTTTTTAGCCAATATATCAATCTCTTCGAATTTTAATATTTTCTTCATAAATACTCACCTATCCTTGAATCTTATTAACTATATTTGTTGTAGATTTCCCTTCAACAAAACCTAAAATTCTTACTTCTCCTCCGTTTTTTTCAACAATTTTTGTTTCTGGAAGGTCATCTTTAGTATAATCTCCACCTTTTACATGAATAGATGGTTTTAAATCATCTAGTAATTCACAAGGTGTATCCTCTTCAAATATAACTGTATAATCTACAGCTTTTAATCCAACAAGCATCTCAGCTCTATCTATTTCACCATTTATTGGTCTAGATTCTCCTTTTAATCTTTTCACAGATAAATCTGAATTTACTCCAACAATTAAAATATCACCTTGTCTTTTAGCTTCATTTAAATATGTTAAATGTCCTACATGTAAAATATCAAAACACCCATTTGTAAATACTACTTTTTTATTCTGTTTTTTTAATTCCTCTATTAATTGTGCTGCAATAGCTCTTTTTAGAATCATTTCTCTCTCCTATAAATAATAATTTTGTTTTTATTATACCATAATTTTTATAGCTTATGTACATGTACTAGTTTTTTTTCTTTCTACATGCTAAACTGATGTGAGGTGATTTTTTTGAGAATTTTAGGTATTGACCCTGGTACAGCAATTGTTGGTTATTCTATTGTAGACTACAAAGAAAATAAAATACATCTAATAAAATATGGTTGTATTTTTACAGATAAAAATCTTTTAATGGAGGATCGACTTCTTCAAATTTTTGATGAATTAGAAGAGATTATAGATTTTTATTCTCCTGAATTTATGGCTGTTGAAGAACTTTTCTTTTTTAAAAATAATAAAACAGTTATTAGTGTTGGACAAGCTAGAGGTGTTATTATTTTAGCTGGAAAACGTAAAAATTTAAAAATTGAAAGTTACACTCCTCTTCAGGTTAAAATGGGAATTACTGGATATGGTAAAGCTGATAAAAAACAAGTTCAATTAATGGTTCAAAAAATATTAAAACTTGATGAAATTCCTAAACCTGATGATGCTGCAGATGCTATCGCTGTTGCTATCACCCATATCAACTCCTTAACTAACTCTTTATATTCTCCTAAAGTTTCTATAAATACTAAAATAGAAAAATCCGTTAGCACTAATAGAATGACTGCTAAAGAGTTTCGAGAATTATTGTTAAAAAAGTAAAGTTTAAAATAAAATGCTTGGTTTTTATTTCCCAAGCATTTTTTATTAACTATTATATTTTTTTAATCCTAACTCTATAATTTTTACAGCTTTCTCTAAAATATCTAAATCAAGAGCATAAGATATTCTAACTTTATTTACTCCCAACTCTTCTCTTTGATAGAAACCTTTTGCAGGAGTTAGCATAACTGTTGAATTTTCATAAGAAAACTCTCCTAAAAGCCACTTTGAAAACTCAGTTGCATCTTCTACTGGTAGTTCTACTATACAGTAAAAAGCCCCCTCTGGTTTATTTAAATGAACACCTTCTATCTTCTTTAATCCATCAAATAGAAAATCTCTTCTAGCCATATATTTATTATTTACAGCTTCATAATACTCTTTGTCTTTACATCTATATAAAGCTTCTGCTCCAACCATATCTAAAGTTGAGATTGAAAGTCTTGATTGACATAGTTTTAAAATATAACTCATAAACTCTTTATTTTTATTTAAAATTGTTCCCACTCTAGCACCACAAGTTGAGAATCTTTTTGATATAGAATCAATAAGTATTATTCTTTCTAAATTATCAGTAAATGTTCCACAACTTACAGTATCTTTTCCATCATATATAAACTCTCTATAAACTTCATCACTAATTAAAAATATATTTTTTTCTTTCGAAATATCATTAAGCATAAGCAATTCATCTTTAGAATAAACTGATCCTGTTGGATTTCCTGGATTTGAAAACATTATTGCTCTTGTTTTTTCTGTAACTAATTTCTCTATAACTTCTTTTTTAGGTAATTTAAAGTTATCTTCGAATTCAGTTGGGATTCCTATAACTTTTATTCCTAACATTGCAAAAAAACTGTTATAGTTAGCATAATATGGCTCTGGTATTAAAACTTCATCTCCAGAATTGAAAAGTGTCATTAGTGTGAATAGTAATGCTTCACTTCCACCTGCTGTTATAAGAATCTCTTCTTCAGCATAATCCATTCCTAAATTTTCATAATATTTTTTTATAGATCCTATTAACTCTTTTCTTCCAGAAGAATCAGAGTACGCTATTGTCTCTTGATTAAAGTTTTCAATCGCTTCAAAAAACTCCTTTGGAGTTTCTAAATCAGGTTGTCCTATATTTAAATGTATTATATTAATTCCTGCTTCTTTCGCTTTTTTTGAAAATGGTATTAATTCTCTCACTGGAGATGTTTTTAAATTCTGTATATTTTTAGAAAACATCTGTGTTCCTCCTAGACAAACTTTTTTTAATATTATATCAATCTATTGGATTTATGTGAAGTTTTTTTTTGATTGAAGTGTAATCTAAACTCTGATATAATTTCATCAATAACTATTCTTTAAGGGAGAACTTAACTATGAAGGCAAATTTAAAATCATTTTTTTTGGGATTAGGAATTTTTTATGTTTTAATTGGAGCTTTAGGTATAAGTAATATGGCATTTTTCAACGATAACGTTGAATATATTTTAAGCACGATTTTACTGTTAAATGGAATATATCATCTTTTTTATTCTACTACAAATCGTAAAAATCCTTATTTCCATTGGGGGCTAGTTTTAGCTGAAGGAATTATAGAGATTTTATCTGTTGCTATAATTCTTTTAAATACTTTTACAAATCAGCTATTTTTTACTAGCTATATTGGTATTTTACTTTGTTTAAAAGGACTAATTTTAATTTTAGGTAGAGATAACAAATTTACATCTTGGCAAAATACAAAGGCTCAAATTAAAATTTTAGTTATCGTTAAAGGTTTATTACATTTCTTATTTGGATCTTTAATTTTAACTTTACCACTTCTTACAGATAATGCTGTTTATGTTGTATTTGGTTGGTATATTCTATTCTTAGGAATACATTTTTTAACTGAAGAATTAGTAACAAACAAAAAAAGTGATGTTTAAACATCACTTTTTTTGTTCTTTCTAAATATTTTAATTAATGATTTTTCATATGAATTTAATCCTATAATTAAAAGTAATATTGTATAAACCACAGTATAAATTGATGCTTTTAAAAATAAATTGAAATAACTAATTTTTACTAAATAAATATTTAATAAAGTTCCTAGCACCATTGATATCAACAGTGGAATTGACATTTTAATTATATTTTTCCAAAATTTTATCATGTCTAAACCTATTCTAACTTTATAATAAATATTCATAATAATTATCTGTCCCAATACAAAAGATATTCCAGTTGCTATAGCACACCCTATAACTCCGTATTCTTTTACAAATAATACACTCATTACTAAATTCATTATTGCTATTATAAAATATACCATAGATCTAAATTGATGCATGTTTCTTGCTTGCATTATTGCTATTCCTGTACTTTGAATTAATGGAACTGTAAGTGGAATCATTATCCATAAAGCTATTTTATAAGCTTCTATATAGCTCTCTCCTACCCACAACACTATAAAATCTTTTCCAAATAAAATGAATCCAGAAGATATAAGTCCTAATAAAATATACTGAAGTCTTCCTACCTTTATAAAAATATCATTTATTTCATCGTGTTTTCCTTCAACTATTAATCTATTTATTTTTGGAAATAATACACCTGAAACTGAAGATGCAAATCCCATATATAAAGTATTAAATATTCCACCTATAGAATATACTGCTATTCCTGTAACTCCAATATATTTACCGATAATTACTCTATCTGTTCCCCAATATATCTGATCTATCAATACATTTAAAAAAATAAAAAATGAATATGTAAAAATTTCTCTTATAATATTTTTATTAAATTTTGAAAACTTTATCTTCATACCTAATTTTAAAGCATAAATTATATCAAAAATATATGAAGTTAAAGCAAAAAATACTGTTGATACTGTAATAGAGATTAATCCAAATCCATTCGTCATCAAAATTACGGCTACAATCGGATTTAAAATAATTGTTATTAACTTTATACTTCTCTGATATATAAATTTTTCTTTTGATGAAATATTTGTAGAAAAAATACTTAATGGAAATGATATTGCTACATTTAAAAACATTATCACAAAAATTGATTTCGTTTTTTGAATCTCTTCGAAAGTGAAGTTTTTACCAAAAAATTCATTCATATTACTATATAAATATATTCCAATAAATATTGCAATTAGCATCAATACAGAATATATCACCAAAAACATTCCATTTAATGATTTTTCCTCTTCTAATTTATTCTCTGCTCTATATTGAACAGTATATCTTAACATTGTATTTCCCAAACCTAAATTAAGTATTGATATATATCCAATTATAGATTGAACTAAAGAGTTGATTCCATAATCTGTAGGTCCTAAATATTTCATATACATTGGTGTATATATAATTTGAATTAAAGAACTTACAATCACTGTAAATAAAGACAAGACTGTCCCTATTTTTAATTCATTTTTATTCATAAAAACCTCTATCTTCCAAGAAATTCATCTAATTTTAAAAAATGTTTTTCTGCATTTTTAGATGCTTCTAGCAATTTTCCCTCTGTTAAAGACGTATTTTCTTTAAATTTTTCATAATTTAAATTTTTTAAATTGTCTAAAGATGCAAAATTTCCTTCAAATGATAAATCTTCTAAAAGATTAGTCATTTTTTGACTATATGCAATTGGAAACACTGGTTTTTTTAATACAAATCCAAGAATCATTGCATGGAATCTAGTTGCAACAACACTTTCTGCTTTACTTATAATTTCTAAAGCTTCATTCATATCTCCATTATAAAAATATTTTGTTATATTTTTATGCTGTTCATTTGGAATCATATTTAACAGTTTTATTATAGCTTCTTCATCTCTTTCCTCTTTACAGAAAGACATCAACTTAACTTTTTTACCATCTTTTAAAATATCTAAAATTAAACTTTTAAGTCTATTAAAATATTCTGATTCAATACCTTTGAATCCTGGTCTTCCAGATGGTAAAACTAT
>JBOFLW010000047.1:0-4030 GCA_051658065.1 Cetobacterium sp. | reverse complement strand
TAGATGAAATTATTGATTTAAATAATATTCATGGTTGGCTACAAAATAGAATTCATACATCTGAAGGAAGAATGGCAGCATGGATTCAATTTCTTCTAAAAAATGATGTTGATGCTATTCAAAAATTGAAAAAAGTTTTCGAAGAGAATGGTGCTTCGACAGCTTTAGAAGCTAAAAAATCTGGTGAATATGATAATGCAAACGAGATATATAATTGTATGAATGATTATATTTTAGATGGGATGCCTTGTGATAGAGTTAATCTTGTAACTGTAGCAGATGAGAACTCTGTTGCTTGGGAAAGAAGACTTTGTGTTCATGAAGATGTATGGGCAAAAGAAAGTTTAGATGTTAATGTTTTCTATGATTTAAGAAACTCTTGGATTGAAACATTTGTTAAGAATTTAAACTCAAACTTCAGTTATTCTGAGGTTTCAGAAGGAAAATATATTATAAAAAAATAGAGAAGAAAATATCCTCGGTCATGACCGAGGATATTTTTTTAATCTTATATTCACTAAAAAAGTGCAGTATTAAAACGAACATTATTTAAAAAAAAAGCTTGCAAAGAATTAAAATTTCATGTATAATGTATTTACAACATTTAATTGTGAGAGAATGAGAGTAAGTTAGGTTTAGCGAAAGCTATATCGTTTGTGTGCTCCTTCTCTCTTTTTTTATATAAAAAAATAAGAAAAAACTTAAAAACTTAAAAACTTATTTTACTAACGTTAATAAAGAAAAAAATAAAAGTTATAAAAAAGTTCTAATTTAAAATAATTAATGTATAATTTGAACATAATATTTTTTTAACAACATTTTGGACAGCTGTCCAAAAAAAGGAGAAACATGAAAATAGATAGTACAAAAATAGCAGAGATAGCAGGGGTTTCAAGAAGTACAGTTTCTAGAGTTTTAAATAATCATCCAAATGTAAGCTCTAAAAATCGAGAAAAAATTTTGAAAATAATAGATGAATATGACTATATTCCAAATTTAAATGCACAAAATTTAGCTGGAAAAAAAAATAATGTAATTGGAGTTTTTGTATATGAACCTAAAATGAGTTCTGAAACATCCAATATGGATACAGCTTATTTTGTAAACTTTATAGATACAGTTATAAAAGAGGCATTTTATAAAAATCATCAAATTTTGGTTGATTATATCAAAGATACGAATGATGAAAAAAGAGTTCAGAATTTCTTTAAAAATGGAAATATATCAAGTGGAATTTTTATAGGTTTTTTAAGAAATGTACCTTTTTTAGAAAAAATGATTAAAAGTGATTATAAAGTTGTAGTTGTAGATTATTCAAAAGAGATGAATAGTGAAGCTAAAAAAACTTTATATATAAATACAGATGATTATAATGGAACAATATCTGTAATGAATAAAATTTTAGAGAAAAAATTAAAAAAACCACTTTTATTTTTAGGAGATTTAAAAAAATTATCTGCAGTCGAAAGAAAAAGAGCATATTTAAAAGCTTTAGAAAATAAAGGTATAACAGTAGATGAAAATCTAATTTTAAATTCAAATTACTCAAGGGAAAAAGCTTATGAGTTGATGAAAGATGTATTAAAAAACAGAGTACAATTTGATTCAATTTTTTCATCAAGTGATAATATGTTGTATGGAATTGTAAAAGCTTTAGAAGAGGAAAAAATAGATTATAAAGATATCGAAATATGGGGCTTTGATAACTTAAAATATACTGTTCCAATGGGGATGAAAACAGTATCACCAATGTTAAAAGAAACAGCAAAAAATAGTATAGATTTTTTAACAGTAGAATCAGAAAACTGTTTAACAGAAAGTAGTTTTATAAAATATACAAAAGTTAAATTGATAGAAAACATGGACGATTATTTTCAAAATTAATAATAATTTTTAAAAAAATAAATGGGGAGTGTGGATTTATGTTGATGTTTTTATCATTTATCTTCTTTACGTTACTTGTTGGGGTTTTAACGTATTACAAAACGAAAGGAGATACTCTAGATACAAATGATGGTTATTTTTTAGGTGGAAGAAGTTTAACAGCTGGTTTTATAGCAGGGTCTCTAATGCTAACAAATTTAAGTCCAGCAAACTTTGCAGGAATGAGTGCTCAGTCTTTTACTCATAATATGTCTGTAATGGGTTGGGAGGTTGGTTCGGGAATAACTTTGGTATTGGTTGCAATGTTTCTAGTTCCGAGATATTTGAAAGGTGGACTTACAACAATTCCAGAATTTTTAGAGGATCGTTTTGATCCAGGTGTGAAAAAGTTTGTAACATATTTATTCTTAATAAGTTATGTATTGAATGGATTACCACCAACACTTTATGCAGGTGCTTTAGTAATGAGTCAACTCTTTGATGTTTCTGGTATTTTTGGAATTTCATATACAGCAGGGATTTGGTTGACGGTTTGGGCGATAGGAATTATAGGTGCTATATACGCAATATTTGGAGGGTTAAAAGCAGTTGCATTCTCAGATACTCTAAATGGAATAGGTCTTATAATTGGTGGATTATCAGTGCCATATTTTGGATTTAAATATATTGGTGAAGGGTCTGTAATAAAAGGGATTGGTGATTTAGTAATAGCTCATCCTGAAAAGTTTGATGCAATAGGTTCAAGCAGTGATCCAGTTCCATTTACAACTCTTTTTACAGGGATGTTATTAGTAAATCTTTACTATTGGGGAACTGATCAAGGTATTATTCAGAGAGCTCTCGGTGCTAAAAATCTGAAAGAGGGTCAAAAAGGTGTTATGCTTGCAGGACTCTTAAAAATATTTACACCACTTATTGTAATTGTTCCAGGGATTATAGCATATCACATATATGGAAATGGATTTGCAGAACCCGATTTAATCTATTCACACCTGATTAAAAAATTGATGCCTAAACAGTTTGTAGGATTCTTTGCTGCAGTAATGTTTGGAGCTGTTTTAAGTAGTTATAATAGTATATTAAATAGTGCTTCAACACTGTTTTGTATAAATATATATAAACCTGTTTTTGGAAAGGGTAAAACTGATGCAGAACTTGTTAATAAAGGAAAGATATTTGGAACTATAATAGCTATAATTTCACTGTTTTTAGCTCCTTTAATAATGAAAGCACCTCAAGGACTTTTCCAGTATTTACAAATTGTAAGTGGATTCTTTAATGTTCCTATATTTACGATAATTTTTATTGGATATACAACAAAATATGTTCCAGCAATAGCTGCAAAAGTATCGTTAATATTCTTTGTTTCATCATATGCATTACTTCAATTGGTAATAAAACCAGACTTACATTTCCTACATCAATTAGCAATTTTATTCTCAATTAGTTGTGCAATTATGTTAATTATAGGAAAAATGAAACCAAGAGAGACTCCATATGTTTTAATCAAAAAAAATGTTGTTGAATTAACACCTTGGGAATATCAATATGAAGCAGGAGCAATAATAACTTCTGTAATGTTATCATTCTATGTAGTTTTCTCAAAATATGGATTAGTAACATTAAATTTTGTAGGATTACAAAGAAATTTAGCAATCTTATGGACATTTACAGCTTTAGTTGTAATAACAATTAGAAAGTATAGACAAAAATCAAAAATACAAAAAACAGTAGAAGCTTAGGGAGGATTAATGAACATCTTTGTAAATGAAAAAAATAATGAATTCCATCTTTGTAACGAGAATATAAGTTATATTTTGAATGTTCTTCAAGATGGAACTTTAGGACATGTTTATTTTGGTAAAAAAATTAAACATAGAGAATCTTATGACCATTTTATTCAAGTAACAGCTGCTGAAATTCCAGTGACACCAAATTGTTTAAAAAAAGGTGGGTATTCAAAAGAGATTTTACCACAAGAGTATCCAAGTTATGGAAATGGAGACTATAGAGAGCCAGCTTTAGTTGTTTTACAAGAGAATGGAAGTAGAATTACAAACTTTGTTTATGATTCTTATGAAATTATAGAGGGAAAAGAAAATTTAAAAAACCTACCAAACACTTATGTAGAGAGTAAAGATGAAGC
>JBOFLW010000046.1:0-5997 GCA_051658065.1 Cetobacterium sp. | reverse complement strand
TAACTTCAGCTCCGTAAGATTTTGTTGCTGCTATTTTAGCTAATGGTGCTGTTGCTGGCATAACTATTGTTGCTTTTATTCCTTGTGCTGCTGCTCCTAATGCAACTCCTTGAGCATGATTTCCTGCTGAAGAAGCTATTACACCAGCTTCTCTCTCCTCTTTCGAAAGACTTGCTATTTTATTTAAAGCTCCTCTTAATTTGAAAGAGCCTGTTTTTTGGAGATTTTCTAATTTAAAAAAAACTGTATTTCCAGTTAATTCTCCAAGAGTAACACACTCAACTACTGGTGTTCTCTTTAAAGAATCTTTTATTGTTTCATTAGCTTTTAATATATCTTCTAAAGTAAACTTTTGATTCATGATATCCCCCTCAAAATTCATTTTTATATAACTTTTTATAATTTCATTATATATTTTTAGTATAAATTTTTCAAGATTTTTTTAACTCTTTTGATTTTTAGTTATTTTGTATATCGAAAACATCAAAAATGCTGCACTAACAAATTGAACTGGTGATAATATTCTTTTATTAAATATATAGTCAAATAATATTGATGAAACAGGGAAACAAAGTTCACACATTGTAGCTATATTAGCTTTAATATATCTTAATCCAATGTAATACAATAAAATAGCTCCACTTCCTGTTGTTAATCCTATAATTACAAATATTATCCATTGCTCTAAATTTGTTTTAAAGAAAAAATCTAAATTTTTATTAGATATTACTATTAAACCCGTTATAATTGATGTAAACAAATATCTTGTGTATAGTGCTGTTCTAAATGATGAATTTGTTAAAATCTTTTTTCCAAATACAGTTGAACTTCCAAATGAAAAAGCTGCTACTATTGCATATAAACTAGCTAACCCTACATTATCTCCAGCTTCAAAATGTGGTAATGTAAATTCGAATGTAAGTAAATAGCCACTTATTAATGCTAAAATAGCCCAAGTTATAAAGTTTTTTCCTACTTTTTCTCCTAGTAACATTTTTGCTAAAACAATCGCAAATACAGGTTGCAATTTTTGTAATAATGTAACTACTGTTAAATGATTAAAATTAACCAAAAACAAAGCTTTAACTATTGAAAGTGTTCCTAAAGCTCCTCCAAATAAAGCTATTAAAAAATAAAAAAACAAGTCCTCTTTACTTAATGTTTTTATATTACTTAATTCTTTTCTTCCAAATAATACAGTCATTCCTAATAATGGTAACAGATGAAGCACAAAAACTACATAAGCTACATCTAATTTAAATAATCTTGGTGTTAAGACTATTCCATCAAATCCCCACATTGTTGCTGCCAAGCAAATTAGCCCAGCTCCAAAGTGCTCTTTTTTTAGATTAACCACTTTTTCCTCCTAGAAAAATAATGTTGTTTGATTGGTCTCACTTAATGCTTCTATACAATTAAACTCTTTCAGTTTATCAACAGTTGTTTGAGAAGTTTTTGTTCTTCTTTTTAAATCTTCATAAGAGATAAATTTACCTAGCTCTCTCTCTCTTAAAATATTATCCATTACAGAAGCACCTAATCCATTTAAAGCCATCAACGGAACCCTTATTTTACCATCTTCTATTATAAATTTACTTCCATGAGATTTATATATATCTAAATTTAAAAATTCAAATCCTCTAGCATGCATCTCTATAATAATTTCACACACAGCTAATTGTGCTTTCTTTTTTACATCTAGTTTTGGCTCTTTATTTAGCTCTGCTATTTTTTGTCTTACTGTATCTAAATCTTTCATCATTTCAAAATCAAAATCTTCTACTTTTCTACTTAAATATGCTGCATAAAAAGCTAATGGATAATGAACTTTAAAATATGCTATTCTCATAGCCATCATAACATATGCAACAGCATGCCCTTTAGGGAACATATATTTTATTCTTCTACAAGATTCTATATACCATTCTGGAACTCCATGCTCTTTCATTAAGTCAGAGTACTCTTTCCATTGAGCTACATTTTTACTTGGTTGACCTTTTCTTACAAACTCCATTATTTTAAAGGCAGTACCTTTTTCAATTCCCTGATCTATAAGGAAGTTCATAATATCGTCTCTTACAGATATTATCTGAGATAGAGTAGCTTTTCCTTCTCTTACAAACTCTTGTGCGTTGTTTAACCAAACATCTGTTCCATGAGAAAGTCCAGATATTCTTACTAACTCTGCAAATGTTGTTGGCATTGTATCTAATAGCATCTGTCTAACAAATCCAGTTCCAAATTCTGGAACTCCATAAGTTCCAATAACTGAACCTATCTGTTCTTTCGTTACACCTAAAGATTCTGTTCCTGAGAATATTTTCAATGTTTTCGGATCAGCTAAAGGAATATCATAAACATTTACTCCAGTATATTCTTGTAACATTTTTATTGTTGTTGGATCATCATGACCTAGTATATCTAATTTTACAAGCTGTTCATCCATTACGTGATAATCGTAATGAGTTGTTGTCGAATCACTATTTTGGTCATTTGCTGGTCTTTGAACTGGGCAAAATTCATAAATTGAATTCCCTTGTGGCACTACTATCATTCCACCTGGATGCTGACCAGTAGTCTTTTTAGCACCCTCACATTTTTGAGCCATTCTCATAACTTCTGCTCGTCCTGACATCATATCATGGTCTTCAAAGAATTTTCTTACATAACCCTCAGCATTTTTTTCTGCTAATGTCGATATTGTTCCTGCTTTGAATACATTACTTTTTCCGAATAACTCTTCACAGTATCTATGAATTTCAGATTGATATTCACCTGAGAAGTTTAAATCTATATCTGGAACTTTATCTCCATCAAATCCCATAAAAACTTCAAATGGTATTGAATGTCCATCTTTTTTCATCTTTTTTCCACACTTTGGACAATCTTTATCTGGTAAATCGACTCCTGCTCCCTCTCTCTCTATAAATTCTGAGTGTTTACAGTTTGAATCAGTACATAAATAGTGAGGATAAAGTGCATTAACCTCTGTTATCTCCATCATATATGCAACTATAGATGAACCTACAGAACCTCTTGACCCAACTAAATATCCATTATCAAGTGATTTTTTAACTAACTTTTGAGCTGATAAATATAATACAGAGAACCCATTTCCTATAATGGCTTTTAATTCTCTCTCTATTCTAGCTTCTACATTTTCTGGTAAAGGATTTCCATACAATTCATAAGCTTTAGAATATGTCATATCTCTTACAATATTTTCGGCATTGTCTATTTTTGGTGGATAAAAACCACTAGGAATAGGTTGAACTTTTTCTATCATATCGTTTATTTCGTTTGTTGCATCAACAACAATTTCTTTAGCAATATCCTCTCCTAAGTAGTTAAACTCTTCTAGTAATTCATTTGTAGTTCTAAAATAGAATCCATTATCTACTCTATATTGATTAGCTCTAAATACACTACCACTACCATAAAGAAGAATAGATCTTATTTTATGATCTTCTTTTTCTAAATAATGTACATTTGACGATGCTGTTACAATTTTTCCAGAACCTTTTGCTAAATCATATATATATTTATTCATTTTTTCAACATCTCCGAATGATCCTATTGCACCAGTTTCATCACTGTCTAAATATTCTGAAAAACCGATTCTAGGTTGTAATTCAACATAATCATAAAACTTTAAACATCTTTCAACTTTAGGTAGATCGTTTCTAAAGTATGCTTCTGACAACTCTCCACTATTTGCAAAATGAATCGAAGTTGGTGCACCTATAATTAAACCTTCTCTATTTTCTTCTAAAACTGTTTTTAAAATTCTAGGTTTTTTATTTCCAAAATAATCAATATGAGCTTCTGAGATAAGTTTATATAGATTTTTTAGTCCCGTTAAATCTTTTACTAATACCATTACATTTCTTATGTCTTGTTTTCTAAAGTTTAGTGGAAAAGCACCTGTCATTTCGAGTTGATTTTTAACACCTATATCCAGATATCTTTCTAAGAATATTGCAAACATAGCTGCTGTTGCTTGTGAATCATCAACTGCTCTATGATGATTTTCTAATGCAACTTTTAAAAATTTTGTCATTGGCTTTAATCCGTAACCTTTTTGATTTGGATATAAATCTCTTGCCATCTGTAAAGTATCTATAACTGTTGGATTATAATCTATTCCAATATATTTTTTTACATCTCTTTTCAAGAATCCCATATCAAAAGGTGCATTATGAGCTACTAAAGTAGCATCTCCAACAAATTTCATAAATTTAGGTAAAACTTCAGCTATTGAAGGCATATTTTCTACTAATGAATCATCTATTCCAGTAATTTCTTGAATTTTTTTAGGAATAGCCTTTCCTGGATTTATGAGTTGAGAGTATCTATCTACAATTCTTCTTCCTTGAAGTTTTATTGCACCTATCTCTATTATCTCATTTTTATGAGCATTTAATCCTAATGTTTCTAAGTCAAAAACAACATATGTTTCTTCATCTATAAGAACATCTTTTGGATTTTTGACCATATCTTGAGTATCATCAACCATATACATCTCAGTACCTAAAATAATTTTAATATCTTTACCTTTAGCTGCTTTATATGCAAATGGGAATGCATGAACTACTCCATAGTCAGTTATAGCAACTGCTTTATGACCATAATCGATTGCTCTAGCCACTATACCTTTTACATCCTCAACTCCACACATTTCACTCATTTTTGTATGAGTATGTAGTTCTACCATTTTTTCATCTGATAAGTCACTTTTTTTTGATTTTTGTTTATCTAATTTATTTAAAATATTAACTAATATTATCTCTTCATTATTTTCAAAAGTATCAATCTGCTTTTTTCCACTAATTTTTATATAATCTCCAACTTTTACATCAAATTCTTCTGGATTATTTAAAAATATCTTAGCAGTTATAGAATCTTCACCATCTGTAATCCTTAAAATCTGTAATATCTTTCCTGTTCTAAGCTCTCTACCATCTGTTGCAAAAAGTTCTCCTTCTATAACAGCTATCTCATTTTCTATTAATTCTTTAAACTCTGATATCGGCATACTTGGACTCTTGATATCTTTCTTTTTACTAAAGCCACCTCTACCTGTTGGAACAGCTGATTTTATCTCAACAGGAGGTGCTGTATTTTTCACAATATTATTTTTTTCATTTTCTTGAGAACTTAAAGTTATTATTTTATTTTCAATTTCATCTTCTATTGATTTTAACTCACTGTTAAAATCTCCAGAAACAAAGTTTACTTTAAATCCTTTTATTCCATAATTTTCTAAAAGAGTCTCTATTTTAATATCTAAGTTTGAACTATAAAGAGTTTCAACTGCCATTTCATTTTTTAGCTCTATATCAACACTTTTATCTTTTATAGATATTCTATATAGGTATAAAAAAGATTTTGAAATAGCATTCTTTTTTTTCAATTTATCAATAACTCTTTCAACTATCTCTAAAAAATTTTCTTTTGTAATCTCTTTAGACATATACTCTATTTTAAAGTCTATATCTAGTTCATTTCCAAATTTTTTCTTTAAATTTTCATAAGCCTTATCAAGTCCTTTTAAATCTTCAGGAGTAGAAACAACACATATCAAATCCATTTTTTTATTTCTTTCACTGAAAACAATTTCAGTTACTTCTATGTTATCTATACCCATCTCTTTAAAAATATTTCTTTGAGGTCTTATTCTAATCTCTCTTCTCAATTATTTTTCACCTAATAGTCTATCTAAAATAATAGAAACAGCTGACCTAACTGATAAGTGATTATAATCAGCTGCTCCTCTTATTGGTTCTAATATATAGTCTGACATCTGCATAACCTCATCTATTAATCCCCAACCAGTTCCAAATAAAATTAAGTAAGGCTGATCATCATTGAACATTTTTTCAGATAAATCCTTATAGTTGATTGAATTTGAAAATATTTTAGCTGATGTAGTTATTATTAAAGGTTTTTTACCTTCTCTCTCCTCTATTTCAGCTATACTTCTCTCGATTGATTCAT
>JBOFLW010000045.1:0-2840 GCA_051658065.1 Cetobacterium sp. | reverse complement strand
GAATCTATTGGATTGTTTGTCCATTTTTTAGGTTTACCTAAAATATCCTTCACTCTTTGAGAGATTGTATTTTTAACAACTAATGCATTTTTTTCAAATTGTGCTTCATGCCATTGAACTGTTTTAAAAGGTGCACGTTGTCCCTCTGTTTTCATAATATCATTATACACTTGAGCTTTTCCTGTTAAGCTGTTAGAATCTGCTCCCATATAAATAAACATACAAAATAGTAGTATAACCGTTGCTAAAAGTATTGCCCAGTAATCCTCAAATTTAAATAAATCTAATATTGTTACCTTTAAACTTTTTTTGTTCTCGTTAATCGCTTCCATCTTTATTCCTCCTAGGTATTTTAAAGTGCGTTTTGTTGAACTTTTATTCAAAGTGGTAAACATGACTAATGGGAACCTAAAAAGGTTCCCATTAATTTAGAATATATAATTTTTGATTTTAATTAAATTTTAGTGTCCACCATTATATTTAAATGGTTTCTCTTGAGTGTAAGTTTCTCCTGGACTTGGATGCTTAGACATAGGTTTAACATTTATGTTAGCTCTATACTCTGTTTCTGCCCAAAGAATTCTTTGTGCTACTTGTGCCTCTGGATTTAATTCTACACCATCTAATATAATCTCTTTAAACTTTTGATATCCAGCTCTGTCAATTAAATGACCTCCATGAATATACATTGGTTTGTGGTGAAGTACATTAGCTGAGAACTTTTGCCAGTTTCCAATAACTGCCATAACAACATCTTCAGTTACCCAGTTCAAGAACATTTTACCCATTCTTGGATATTGTTTTCCTGTTCTTCCACCAATTGTAACTCTAAATAATTTTTGTTCTGGTCTTACCCAAGCTGATGATGGACAAGCTTCAACACACTCTCCACACCCTACACAACAACAAGAATCTTTAACGATTCTATGATTTTCTAATTTTAAAACTCTTGTAGCAGCGTGCTCACAAACTTTAACACATCTTCCACATCCAATACATCTATCTTTTAAATAAATTGGTCTTGTTACTCCGATTATACCAAAATCATTGAAGTGACCTTTAGCACAGTCATTTGGACATCCTGCTATTGCCATTTTTATATGATAGTGACTTGGGAAAATTTGCTTTTCAAGCTTTCTAGCTAATTCCCATGTATTGATGTTTGCTTTTACACAATGTGAGTTTCCAATACAAGCCATTATATTTCTAGCTCCTATAGTTGGATATCCAGCTTTACTAACATCCATATCTACTCCACACATCTCAACATCTACTTCTTTTATATATTCTTCTAAATAAGCATTTACAGCTTCTGCATTTTCATATTTTATTCCTGGAGCATTTAGAGTTTGTCTCATACCCATGTGGAAAGTTCCGTCTCCCCATTTCTCTGCAATCTCTTGTATTACTCTTAAGTATTTAGCCTCGATTAATCCACCTGGAACACGAAGTTGGATCATAAACTCTCCAGGTACTTTTGATTGACGGAAGCAATTTAGTTTCATTTTAGTTATATTAATATCGTGATTCAATTTTTATACCTCCTTAGTCGATTAGATATTTAGCTGCTGAATAATTAAATACTGGTCCTTCTAGACAAACATAAACTTCATCTATTCTACAGTGCCCACACTTTCCTACAGCACAAGACATTTTTCTCTCGAAAGATACCCAAATTTTGTCAGCTGGAACACCAAGCTTTTCAAATTCTATAGCTGTATATTTCATCATATTTGGAGGTCCTACTATTACAACCTCTAAATCATTAAATCCATCTGATAACATCTTTAAATGTGGAACATACTCTGTTACAAGTCCTACACATTCACCATCTATTCCACATCCTTTATCTACAGTTAATACCATAGGATGTTTTTTTCTCCATTGCATTATCTCATCTTTGAAAAGGATAGATGATTCATCTTTAAATCCAAATAATAACTCCATAGATTGAACCTCTTCTGGATTATTATGAATATGCTTGATTAAAGATCTTACTGGAGCTAAACCAGATCCACCTGTTACTATAACAACTTTTTTATTTTTTATATCTATTGTATCAAATCCTACTCCGTAAGGTCCTCTCATAGGTAAGATATCTCCAGCATGAAGATTAAATATCTCATCTGTTACAACTCCTACTTTTCTTATTAAGAACTCTGCCCATCCCTCTTCAGCAGAGAAATCAGTTACAGATATTGGACACTCTCCTACTTTTGGAAGAGATAACTGCATAAATTGTCCAAACTTTATGTTTCCAGCTTCTGGATATTCAACTCTAAACAGGTATTCTATCTCTGTAATTTTCTTTACATCTAATAGTCTATACTGTTTTGGCATTATTATATTTTCCATTATTTAGTACCTCCATTTAGTTTGTCAACTTCTGCTGCTAATTTATTTACAGTTGTTGAGAATGAAATGAATACAGGACACTTATCGTCACATCTTCCACATCCAACACACATATGGTGCTCTTTAAATCTCTTTTTGTGGTCATGAATTTTATGCATAACTTTAAATCTCATTCTTTCTCCACCAGCTTTTCTGAATGAATGATCTCCAGCCATATCAGTGTATCCATCTACATGACAAGAAGCATTGATTCTTCTTCTCTCTCCTGCATTTGAATCAGAAGTGTAGTTCATATCGTAAGTTGTGAAACAAGTACAAGTTGAACAAGAAACAGTACAGCTACCACACATTAAACATCTCTTATCAAACTCTTTCCACATCTCTAAACTTTTAACTTTAAGTTGAGTTTCTTTATCGTTAATTTCAGGTATTCTTACAGTTCTTACATTTTCAAGAACAGGAGCTACTTTAAATTCAATCTCTTC
>JBOFLW010000044.1:0-1002 GCA_051658065.1 Cetobacterium sp. | reverse complement strand
ACAAGACACATCGCTCGCCCTTTCCTGCCTGCAACGTCCGCCGTCGCCATGAACCTGTCGCTACAGACTCTGTCGTCATGGACACTCCCGCGATCGATTCCGGTGTCACCTGGGCTCAGATTTTCATTGGACGCCACTCCCTTGTTGTTGATGTCTACGGTATGAAATCCAAGGCTCACTTCGTCAACACCTTGTTGGACAACATTCGTCAACGTGGCGCCATGGACATCCTTCTCAGTGATGGAGATACTGTCGAAATATCACAACGCGTTCGAGATGTCTTACGCCATCTCTTTATTCAAGACTGGCAGAGCACTCCTTATTTTCAGAAACAGAATTTTGCTGAACGACGATGGCGTGACATTAAACGACTTGCGAATTGGCTCATGGGATATAAAGGAGTTCCGGATGATTGCTGGCTTCTCGCTCTGGAATACGTTGCTGATGTCATGAACGTGACTGCCGTTGAATCCCTCAATTGGCGTACTCCCATCGAACGTCTCACCGGACAAACACCAGACACTAGTATCATCATGCTGTTTGTTTTCTACGATGAAGTATACTTTACACAGGATACCAAACCTTCATTCCCGTCTGGTACTCCTGAACGCAAGGGCCGCATGGTGGGATTCTCCAAGAACGTCGGACATGCCATCACGTACAAGGTTTTAACCCCCGACACACGTAAAATCCTACATCGCTGTCTCATTCGTCGTACCGACAAACCCAACCGAAAAATTGATCCCGACCCACCCACCCCATACAAGACGGTTATCCAGTCCGCGTCCGATGCCTTTGTGCCCGAGGGGAGTGATTCTTTACCTGCATTGCCCACATTCACGCCGTTCGACAATGACTCCCTCTACGAACATGCCGAACATGAACGCCTTATGCCTCCTGCTCAACATGGGGAGTGCAATCCTGGGGAGCGCAATCCTAACTCCGATATCGACATTCCTGAATTACGTCCCCGAAGACACGACGATTATGGTGTTGTTCATC
>JBOFLW010000043.1:0-2720 GCA_051658065.1 Cetobacterium sp. | reverse complement strand
TTATATTAAAACCTTTATCTATCTCGGGTATAACATCTGTCCATCTAAATAGTGGTGTATGATTTAAAGATATATCTCCAAAATTTGATTTTAATGCAGTAGCTAATCTCTCTTTAGTTACAATTCCAATTGATTCAGCTTCACCTATTGCTAATACAGGAACTTCACATAAAATTGCTTCTACTGCTACTCTTCCTGCTCCTATAACAATAGATGAATCTTTTATTCTTTCTGAAACATTATTAACATATCCTAAAAAATCTACATTTCCTGTAAATTTTTTAAATCTTTGTGGAACCTCTTTTCCACCTATAACTTGTATTCTAAAATCTTTTCTTCTATGAAGAATATCCAACAGATTATAAGTTACATCACCTTTAGGTCCAGATAATCTTCCAATAATAGAGATTACTTTTTCATTTTTAGATGTTACGTTATTCAGTTTATTTGATTCTCTTTGATATTCTTTTGTATTTATCATATTTCTTAAAACAGTTATATTTTTAGGTTTCACATTCAAATCATTTACAACATGCTCCATAATATTCTCACAAACACTTAAAGAGTAGTCTCCAAAAGCTTTTACAATCTTTCTACTAAGATGCACAGGTTGTCTACCATGAATAGTTGTCACTAATGGTATCCCTGCTATTTTAGCAGCAATTGAAGAGCTCCAAGATGAAGCTCTCGAATGGGCATGAATAATTTGAATATCATTATCCTTTATTATTTTTAAAAGCTTTCTTACTTGACTAACTCTATCTTTAATTTTTCTTTTATTAAATTCTATTTTCTCGTATTGAGCATTTGTAGGTTTTGTTAGAGTATCAGAAACAATATATACATTGTTGCCTCTTTTTATAAGCTCATTACTTAAAACAGTTCCGTAAACTTCAGCACCAGTTACTTCTAACTGCGAAAGTGCCATAAGTATATTCATTATTAAATCCTCCTACTATTTTAAATTTTCTGGATTTAATATCTCTAACTCTTCAATTACGAAAATTCCATCTTTTCTAATTAAAACGTCATCAAACCAAATCTCTCCGCCACCAAAATCAGCTCTTTGAATTAATACTAAATCCCAGTGTACAGCCGACCTATTTTGATTATCAGCTAATTTATAAGCTTGTCCTGGTGTAAAGTGAATACTTCCAGCTATTTTCTCATCAAACAATGTATCTTTCATAGGTTTTAAAATATATGGATTTACTCCTATAGCAAACTCTCCTATATATCTTGAACCATCATCTGTATCTAAAATCTCATTTAATCTATCTGTATTATTAGAAGTAGCTTCAACTATTTTACCATTTTCAAATTTAAAAGTAATATTTTCAAATGTAGTTCCTTGGTAAACAGAAGGTGTATTATAAGTTATAACTCCATTTACAGAATCTTTTACAGGAGCTGAATAAACTTCACCATCAGGTATATTTCTTAATCCACAACATTTAACAGATGGAATATCTTTAATAGAGAATGATATATCTGTTCCTGGACTTAAAATTCTAACTTTATCTGTTCTGTCTAATAGATTAGTTAAAGAATCCATAGCTTTACTCATTTTTGAATAATCTAAATTACAAACGTTATAATAGAAATTTTCAAAAGATTCTAGTGATGTATTTGCTAATTGAGCCATTGAGTTATTAGGATATCTTAAAACTACCCATTTTGTATTATTTACTCTTTCTCCAGAATGAACTGGTTTCATAAAGTAATCTGTATATATTTTTAATTTATCTGACTCTATATCTGATAATTCAGCTGCATTTTCTGCTGCTCTAATAGCTATGTATGCATCCATATCTTTCATTCTTTCTAATTCATATTTTGCCATTAATTCAGCTTGCTCTTTTGTCATTCCTTTTAAAATCTCTCTTGTTACACTTTGGTCTTTAATAGAAACAAAAGGGTGACCTCCAGCTGCGTAAACTTCTTTAACTAAAGCTTTAACTAAACTCTTAGTATCTTCTCCAATTGTTTCAATTAAAACCTTTTCTCCTTCTTTTACTCTACAAGAATAATTAACTAGATTTTTTGCTAATATTTCAATTCTTTGATCCATAGTATCCTCCACTTTATCTCGTATTTTAACATCTAATTATACACTGATTTCTTCTAAATATACAATTAATTTTTTAGAAAAAAAACTAGACTGAATAGTTCAATCTAGTTTTTAAGAGATTCTTTTTCAATTAACTCAGAAGTTATTTTTGCTGACATATAAATAGTAGGTAACCCACTTCCTGGATGAGTTCCCCCTCCTACTAAAAATAGATTTTCATACCCTTCTAATTTATTACGTGGACGAAGCCATAACATCTGTCCTAAATCATGTGATAAGTTAAACACACCACCTTTATATACATTATATTTTTCTTCCCAATCATTTGGAGTAATTATTTTTATCTCATCTATATGATTTTCAATCCCTTTAAATCCAGCTTTTTTATCAAGTTTTTCTAATATCAACTTTTTAAAATCAGATTTTTGATTTTCCCAATCTATATTAGAGTTACTATTTGCTACTGGAACTAAAGTGTATAGAACAGATTTACCTTCAGGAGCTAAGCTTTTATCTGTAACAGATGGATTTTGAACGTAAAATGAAAAATCATCTCCTACACTCTTATACTGACTTATATTACTTAAATTATTTTTATAATCTTTTGCAAAAATTATATTGTGATGCGGTATATTTTTGTATAATTTAT
>JBOFLW010000042.1:0-2395 GCA_051658065.1 Cetobacterium sp. | reverse complement strand
ACCGACCGATGGGTAATTATCTCAGCCTTTGGGTATGCCGCCCGCAATTTCAATAGCAGGCGGTAAAGGGTCTCCCGCTGGGATTCGTTGAAGTTATCCTCTGGAGTTACCTTGTCCTCTTTCACCCCACCAACCAGGCAAATACCGATCGAGTGGTGGTTGTGGCCCTTCGCATGGGCACCGATCTCGTTTAGGTCTCTTCCGATCTGTTGGAAGCCGTCCCTGCGAATGACGAAGTGGTACCCTATCTTCAGCCATCCTCTTTGGCGGTGCCACCTATCAATCTCTTTAGCGTCCACGTGCGCCATTGATGGGCTGGTTGCCGAGCAGTGGACGATGATATACTTTGTTGTCTTTCTCATGGTTCACTAATCCATTCCAACGGAACGGTTCCTTTACTAAACTTGAACCCGTGCTTAGTACACCAGTCGGCGTAGCTCACCCGGCTCTGCTTTGATATGTGTTGATTTGGATTTGAAAAGGTGAAGCGGATGTCTAGATGCGGGTACTGCGCCTTGATAAGGAGGTGCTTCTTCCGGTCCTTCGCCGTGAACTCCCCCTTAGCCTCGACGATAACCCCATTCGCGAGCCGGAAGTCCGCTGTGTACCAACGGGTTTCTTCCGGTAGGGTGTACTGGATCTTCTCCGTCTCATAGCCATATGTGACGCTTAACGAGTCGAGCTGGGAAGCCACAGCGACCTCTAAGCCGCTGCGCTTCCCAGTTTGTCTGCGGACCTCGTTAGCCTTTTGCCAACGGTTAGTAGTCCGCACCGTCGTTAGCCTGTTCACCGCCTGAGGAAGGCATCTCACCTTCTTCAATCCCGAAGCCAAAGTCCTTGGCATCCTTACCCTGCCCCGTGACAAGCTTAAGGATCTGAACCGCGTTAAACTTCAGGCTCACACCAACCTTCATCCGGTCGTTGTAGGCCTTGTCACCATAGATACTCATCTCGTAGGCGATGCGAATCTCAGACCCACCCCACACCTGCGTCTTAGTGAGGTCCATCGGGTTTCCCATGTTGTCGAACACACGTGGCTTGAAGGTCCACGTCGTCTTGTCCTTCCGGGTACCGCTGGCCTTTGCCTTAAAGTTGAACCGCATGTATCCGGTCTCGTTCCCTTCCTTGTCGGTATCCGGCTTATACGGCTTGTCATCCGCTGCCTTAATGATCTTCAAGTACTTGGCGTTGTCTTTATTCGCCTTCGCGGAAGCCACCCCCACCGCAATCGCTTCGTCGATCTTCTTCTGAAGATCCTCAGCGTCCTGCCCCTTCAAGAGGAGGGTCACTTTGTATTCCCCTTCCGGCTTGTAGGTGGTGTCTGGGGTGTTGATGGTGATGTACTTCGCAATCCCTCGGGGGCTCGTTTCCAATGGTCGTCTGTCTCCCATGCAGTATTCCCTTTCGTGGAGCTAATAGGTTAAATGGATTCGTTACTTCTTTCCGTAGCCGTGCCCACCACCGTGGTTCCCATGGTTACCGTGGCCGTGCCCACCGCCGTGATTGGGCTTACCGCTCCAGTGGTTCTTGATGCCTTGACCTTGCGTCTGTCCTTGGCCCTGCTCTTGACCCTGGACCTGCTCTTGCCCCTGGCCTTGCGTTTGGCTCGCTTGGCTTGAAGCATCAGCATCAGCGGTAGCATTGGCGTCACCTCCATCTGCACTGGCCGAACCGTTGTTGTGAACGGTGGTCCCGTTGTTGGAACCACTACCGATCTTACCGATACCCTTACCAAGTAAATACATTCCAGAAGTAAAGGCACCACCCTGAATCGCGGCCTGTGTTAGCGGGGTCACCATTTGCTGGCTCATCGAGGCGTTCGATGTGGACATGACCTCACTCTCACGGTGACAGCCTTTGAATGGATACGCATACTCCTCTTGTGTCTGTGGGTTCTCGATCTTAACGTTGCAACGCTCGATATGGTTCTTGGAATCATTGGTGTGAAACAGGGAGTCCTTATCCCGAAGGGTCACATAGTTGTGATAATGCCTGTCTTCAATGACCTCACCCTTGGCGTTCTTTACAAAGGTGTTCATGGGGTGTGAAACATAGGTGTGACTTCCAGAGCAGCCCACCGAGAACACGGTTACTAGGACGACGATAGTTGACCTCATGATTGCCTCCTTTTAATTCGGTTTAGGTTAGTCCGGTTACGGGCACACGCCTTACATTGACGGTAAGGTAAGGATTTTTCATACACGTTTTCTTTGACTAAACTGTGTCCCGCAACACAGTGTGTCTTTCGAGAGTTACGGGCTGTTACCCCCTCTCCCCGCAGCTGATTCTCCCAATGTGTCACTGGCTCAAGATGAGTTGGGTTTACACAGGCACGAACCCGGCACAGGTGATCCAACTGTAGTCCAGTCGGGACAGCACCAACCACCTCCTCGTA
>JBOFLW010000041.1:0-3863 GCA_051658065.1 Cetobacterium sp. | reverse complement strand
ATGACGAGTATGACTCTTTACAAAAATAGTAAAGCAGGAATAAGACCAGAGAAAAAGCGTGGAACTTATTTGGCTGTTGGAGCTTCTTTAGGAGGTTTTTTAGGAAAACAACTTTTTGATTGGGTAAAAGTTGCATCTGGAAATCCTTCAATAGCAGGAGCAACTCAATCATTTGTTTTAGCAATTGTAACATTTGTAGTACTTATTTTTACAATTAAAAAATCTAAAATAAAGCCTTACAACATTAAAAATATAGGAATATCACTCATAATTGGATTTTTCTTAGGAGCTTTATCGTCATTTTTAGATATAGGTGGTGGACCAGTTAATTTGATGGTTCTATATTTATTCTTTGGTTTCAATTCAAAGGAAGCGGCTATTAATTCTATCTATATTATACTTTTCTCTCAGGGAGTAAGTGTTATTCAAACACTGTTTAAAGGAATACCTGATTTTGTTGGATTAGCTTTTGTATTGATGGTAGCTGGTGGAATTGTTGGTGGTACTGTTGGACCGATTATTTCAAAAAAATTATCATTAAAAGGTGTAGATAAAATATATCTTTGTATGGTAGTTGTAATTATATTGATTAGTATTTATAATGGTTTTAATTATTTAGGAGTTCTATAAAACACAGGGGGGATAAAATGAGTATTTGTGCAAAATGTGTAACTAGAGGTTGTTTAACAAAAAATGAGAGTAAAATGCCGAAGAGTGTTTGTCCAAGTCGAGATGAAAAGTTGCAGGAAAAAGCAAAAGAGATGCATGTAGACCAAGATTTGATGATAGCTATTCAATCAGCTTTGGTTGAAGGTGAAGGAAATACAAATTGGACTAGAATTCAAGAGACAATCTCTTTTGCTAAAAAGTGTAATTTCAAAAAAATTGGTGTAGCTTTCTGTACTGGGCTTCATGAAGAGGCAAAAACTTTTGTAAAAATATTAGAGCATCATGGATTAGAAGTTGTTTCTGTTGTTTGTAAAAATGGTTCTATTTTGAAGGGATTTTTAGGGATTGAACAAGAGAAAAAAGAGCATTATATTAAAAATGATATAATGTGCAATCCGATAGGTCAGGCTTTAGCTTTAAACGAGATGAAAACTGATTTGAACATTCTATTCGGGCTTTGTGTAGGACATGATACTTTATTCATTAAGCACTCTGAAGCTCCAATAACAGTGTTTGCTGTTAAAGATAGAGTTCTATGTCATAATCCACTTGGAGCAATCTATGGAGCTGATGGTTATTATAAGAAGAAACTTTTTAATTCTGAAATAAAATAAATATAATTTCAAACTTTTTTACTCACAAAAAACGTCTAAAAATTATAAATAATAGTTAAAATTTAGTAACAGCCATCACACAATTTTAAAGATGCTCAGATATCTTTAATTTAGGCAAATCTTAAAATTGTTATTCTAGCTATTATATTAGAAATAGATTTAAAGTTTTATAGTATGTTTTATTTTTTTAAGTAAAGTGATTATAAGTTTTAAAGTTATTTAATGTGAAAAATTTTCAAAGTTTAAGTTAATAGTTTTAATAAAAGTAGAGGATTCCGTGATGGCGTCCTCTACTTTATTTTTAAAACATTTTTGACCCACGATTCAAAAAAGTGTTGACTTTTTGAATTTTTAGGTATAACCTATATATATATTAACATTTTTTTAATATTTAAAGGAGTTTAGTTATGGAAAATATAGGATTAGTTTTAGAAGGTGGAGGATTAAGAGGAGCATACACAACTGGTGTTTTAGATTATTTTTTAGATAAGAAATTATATTTTAACTATACAATTGGAGTATCAGCTGGAGCTATATATTCAGCATCTTATGCTTCAAGACAAAAAAGAAGAAATATAGATATTATTTTAAAATATTTAAATGATGAGAGATATATGGGGTATAAGTATCTTATAAAAAATGGAAGTTATATTAATACAGATTTTGCATTTAAAAAGATTACACATGATATTTCACCTTTTGATTTTGAAACATTCAATAATTGTAATTTAGAATTTAAAGTTGGAGCTTTCAATTGTTTAAAAGGAAAAACAGAGTTTTTTAGTAAAAAGGACTTTAAAAAAACAGATGACTTGTTAGAAATATTAATCGCTTCAGGAAGTTTACCATTTTTTTCTAAAGAGGCAATTCTTAATGACAAGATATATTTAGATGGTGGAATTAGTTCACCTATTCCAATAGCTCAATCAATATTAGATGGAAATAGTAAAAATGTAGTTATCTTAACTGAAAATAAAACTTACCATAAAAACCCATTAAAATTCCAATTGCTAATAAATCTATATTATAAAAAATATCCTAAAGTAGCTCAAGCATTAAGTAAAAGACATTTAGTATATAGTCGAACTGTAAAAGAGATTGAAGAGTTGGAAGATAAAGGGAATGTTTTTGTATTTAGACCTAGTAAAAATCTTATTGTTAATACATTAGAAAAAGATTTAAATAAGATAGATAAATTATATAAACTTGGACTAAAAGATGCTAAAGAAAATTATGAAAAATTGATGAAATGGTTGGAAAATAATTCTTAATAGATAAAAAGAATAGATTAGAAGTGAACTATCCACCCTAATAGATAGAGGGTTAGTTCACTTATTAAAGAGGTGTATAACAAAAAAATTTAAATATTTTTATATGAGATTAAAGAGATGTCTTGAGTTAAAGTAGCAGCTAGACCAATTAAATGGATTGGCTCAGATACTGATGTACAAGCATCTGTTAGTATAGATATTTTATAATTTTTACTTTTTTTATTTGAAATAGATGTATGAGTAACACAGTTTTGTGTCATCATTCCACAAACTAAAAGCTCATCAACATTTAAATTTTCTAAAACTTCGTTCAAATTAGTATTAGCAAACCCATCAGCATATGTTTTCGTAACTATTGGAGCGTTAGGAGCAGCTTCTAATATTTGGGGAACTATTTGAACACCCTCTGAATCTTTAATGAAAAATGGTGCTAAACCTAAACTAGGATCAGCAATATGCTGAATATGTATTATTGGATAATTTTTCTCGTTACATATTTTTATAGTTTCGAGAATATTATTTAATGTCATCTCTGTATTCCAAAGAGGAAATTTACCATCTGGAAAATAATCATTTTGTAAATCAATAATCAATAAAGCTTTTTTCATAAAAACCTCCAATAAATCTAATAATGTTTTATTTAGCATGAACCGTAATTATCTGCAGCTAAAATAGCAGCTAAAACTTTTTCTGGTGTTATATCAAAAGGCATATTATGTATAGTTTCACCAGGAGCTGAGGCTAATTTAGCTACTTCTAAAAGTTTTTCTTTTTCGATAGATTTTATACCTAACTCTTCTAAAGATGTAGGAAGTCCTATTGTTTTACAGAATACTAAAACTTCTTCAATCTCTTCTATCCGTGCATTTTCAAGGAATAATTGAACTAAAGTACCAAAAGCTACTTTCTCACCATGGTAAAACTCATGACACTCTTCTAAGATAGTTAATCCATTATGAATAGCATGAGCAGCAGCTAGACCACCACTTTCAAAGCCGATTCCACTTAAATAAGTATTAGCTTCAATAATATTTTCAACCGCTTTAGTACAAACATTTCTTTGAGCAGCAAACATAGCTTTTTCTCCATCTGCAATTAAAGTATCAAAACAAAGCTTAGCTAAAGCCATTGCTGCATTTGTTGGGATTCCACCTGCCATAGTCAATGATCCTGATTTCTGACATGCTCTAGCTTCAAAATATGTTGCCAAAGCATCTCCCATTCCACTAGCTAAAAGTCTTGCTGGAGCTTTAGCAATAATCTCAGTATCCATCAAAACTATATCTGGATTACTAGGTAAAAGAAGATA
>JBOFLW010000040.1:0-1044 GCA_051658065.1 Cetobacterium sp. | reverse complement strand
ATTCCTAAAACTTTTAGACCTTTGTGTATGCATTCAATCTCAATTGGTAGTTTTGGACCCTCTTCACCATCTATATCTGTTGAATAATTTTCTATTCCAACTATTTTAATATGTTTTGTTTTGAAATATTTAACTGAATGAATATTTTTTTCTAAATGTGTTTTTGTGGCCAATGCAGCACTTATTTCTGGAACATCTATTAAAAAATCTGGTTTTAATGCTAAAATATCAAAATAACCATCATCCAATTTAGCATTATATGCTAACTCAAAGTTTCCAGCACTTTTACCATTAAAAATTAAAATTGATAAAACATCTATCATTGCAGTATATTCATCGCTTTCTAGTATTAATTTCATTTTTTTTACTTTTGTCATCTCTTTTATTCCATTTAAGACATAGGCTAATCTTCCTAAAGTTTTAATCATAGTTCTATCTGTCGTTTGAGAAACTTTTGAAAAAATACCAATACTTGCTATATTAATAAAATATTGATCATTAATTTTGCCTAAATCAATACTTTTAACTTCTGATGACAAAATTTTTTTACAAGCTTTTTCTATATCTTTTGGCATTCCTATAACATTTGCAAAATCATTAGCTGTTCCTGTCGGTAGTATTGCTATTGGAATATCTTTATTATTTTTTTTTAGTATATTTACAAAACTATTTATAGTTCCATCTCCACCAGATATTAAAAAATGATTATATTCCTCTATATTTTCGAGTATATTCTCTTTTTTAGAATTTTTAGAAACTCTAAATACATCTACAATATATCCATGTTCTTGATAAATTGAAAATATTTTATCTAACTCTTTTAATATTTTTCCACCACCTGAAACAGGATTATATATTAATTTTATTTTTTTATGTTCAGACATATAAACCTCCCTCAAAATTTTGGGTATAAAAAAAAGATTGGCAACTTCCTATCCTCCCAGGGGGCTGCCCCCCAAGTACTTTCAGCGTTTATGGGCTTAACTTCCAGGTTCGAAATGTTACTGGGTGTACCTCCATAGCTATCGTTGCCAATCAATATTT
>JBOFLW010000039.1:0-1204 GCA_051658065.1 Cetobacterium sp. | reverse complement strand
CGCCAACGCCCAACTTCCTTGTGTGTGCAAAGGATAGATGGCCCAGACGAATGTGCCACTTGAGCCAGGTCTTCTTGTGCGGAGCCAAGTTCTTATTTGACTCGTGCACTGTCCCGTTGAAAGCCTTTAGCGATGCATCAGCTTCACCTTTCTTGAACAAAGTCAGGCGAGGCAGGAAGCTGCTATCATACGGGATATTGACCTTGCAGTTCCCGTCTTCGATCCATTCCGTTCGGTCATGATAAACCCTGAAATGATCGTGGACGTTGTTGGGAACCCGGCTCAACACAATAGCTTGCGGGCATAATAGGTTGCCGGGCAGGCTCGAGTTGATCATTGCAGTGGTAGTGAAAGAGTGGATGGAGCCGTCCTTTGCCAAGGTCTCGGCTTCAATTGTACCCTTCTCAGTCACTGGAAGTCCACCGGCAATACCATCTAACACGATGGGTTTTTCTAGTTTCCTGACACTGCCAGGGACGCATAGCTTTGGATCGTTAATAGCGTTCCAGCTTGCTCCTGTGTCTAGGATTGCCGTAAAAGCATTAGGCGCTTCTCTAGTAAGATCGTTAAAGGCAGTAGATATTTCTTGAATTCTTGTCCTGAGAGCTATTTTAATATTGCCGTCAGGTATGCGACTAACATCTAAACTACCATTTGTCTTGCATCGGAAACATCTCAGCTGCTTCCTCAGCTGCAGATCGCTCTTGAGGCTAAACAGTTCCCCTTCACTGAGCCCGGCATTCAGCATTGCAAAGGCAGCCAATCGAAGCCTGAGTTTGTAACTCAGCTTGGAGCCCTTGTGCTGGCGTGGCTTGTGAGGGTTGTCCTTATCAAAGGACACTTTAGAACTGAAGAGAGGAGGGACAACAGGCTTGAAGTTCATCTTGATCCATTGGTCATAATCGAATCCATTAAATTTAAGGACTAAATTGTAAAACCACATATGAATCATTATTGCATTACTGCAAATAGAACTAAACATAGCCTCGGGGTAGCCTCCAATCTTGTGGCGCTTTTCTAGGGCGATCATTAGTGCAAAGAATCTCCACGGATCAGGGGGCGCTGGGGGATGTGTCGGGTCGGTGTATACTCTCCCTTGCAAACCGCAAGCCCGCTGAACGTGGAGAAACAACTCAAAGGAAGCGACCTCGGTTTCCCTCCGAGGATACGCGACCCTTATTGATACGAAAGCTTGAAGTACTGT
>JBOFLW010000038.1:0-4513 GCA_051658065.1 Cetobacterium sp. | reverse complement strand
GAACCACCGACACGGGGATTTTCAGTCCCCTGCTCTACCGACTGAGCTATCTGGGCAATAATGGCGGGAGTGACGAGGGTCGAACTCGCGACCTCATGCGTGACAGGCATGCGCTCTAACCAACTGAGCTACACCCCCACTATATGGTGGAAACAACTGGACTTGAACCAGTGACCCCCTGCTTGTAAGGCAGGTGCTCTCCCAACTGAGCTATGCTTCCTTGAATATAAAGCTAGTATAGCACAATATATTCATTAATGCAACCATTTTTTTATAAAATTTATTTTTTTTGTAGAAGAACTACACAATAAGATTTTATTCCTTCTTCATTTCCTGTAAAACCTAACATCTCTTCTGTTGTTGCCTTTATACTTATATTCAATATATCACTTTCTAAGATTTCAGCTATTTTTTCTCTCATTAAATTTAAATACGGTTTTAATTTGGGATTTTGAGCAACAATTATACAATCAATATTTATAACAAAATAATTTTTTGATTTTACAATTTCAAAAACTCTTCTTAACAAAATTTTGCTATCTATATCTTTAAATTCATTAGATGTATCTGGAAAATGTTGTCCTATATCTCCTAAAGCTAAAGCTCCTAAAAGTGCATCCATTATTGAATGAATTAAAACATCCCCATCCGAATGACCTAGAACTCCTTTTGTGTGAGGAATCTCTACTCCACCTAAAATTAATTTTCTTCCTTCGACTAATTTATGAACATCATACCCATTACCTATTCTTAGCATACTAACTCCTATTTCCATTCATTATAAATTCTATTATAGAAATCTAAAATTTCCTCTTTTGTAACTGTCGATGTTCCCATCTTACCAACTACTACTCCTGCAGCAGTATTTGCAATTTTAGCAGCCTCATGAAGTGTTAAGCCTGCAGCACTAGCCAAAGTAAATACTGATATAACTGTATCTCCTGCTCCTGTTACATCAAAAACTTCTTTTGCATAAGTTGGAATATTTATAATTTCATCTCCTTCAAATAAACTCATTCCTTCTTCACTTCTAGTTAATAATAAACTGCTTAATTCTAATTTATTTTTTAATTCTTTTCCAATCTCTATTATATTTTCAAAACTTTTTTTTCCTAAACACTCTATAGCTTCTTTTCTGTTAGGAGTCATTGATGTCGCTCCTATATAATTAAGTGCATTTTTAGGTTTAGGATCAACAGTTACTATTATTCCTTTCTCTTTACAAAGTGATATTATTCTTTTTACAACTCTTGGAGTTAAAACACCTTTATCATAATCAGAAAGTATTATTGCATCTAAATCTTCTATTCTTTTTTCAATATGATTTAATAAATTATCTTCTAAATTTTTAGTTATTGGTCTTGCGTCTTCCCAATCCAATCTTAATAATTGCTGATTTCCACTAATTATTCTTCTTTTTACTATTGTTGGTCTATCTTCTGTTTTAACAACACCAAATGTTTCTATTCCTTTTTTTTCTAACTCTCTAACTAATCTATCACCATCAAAATCTTCTCCTACTACCCCAAAACAAAAAGCATTTGCCCCTAAAGTTGAAAGGTTATTAACTACATTCGCTGCTCCACCAAGTACAAATCTTTCTTTTTTTATAGATACAACTGGCACTGGTGCCTCTGGAGATATTCTTTCAACTGATCCTATAAGATAATCATCTAACATCATATCTCCAACTACTGCTACTTTTAATTTTGCAAAACTATTAAGTATCTCTTCTAATCTACTTTTTTCCATTTTAAATCTCCTCTATTACTTCTGCTTTTAATTTTATATATAAATCTGTGTGTTCTAATCTGCTTGAATGACTTTTAAATAAAAAACCTATTGCTGGAATTTCACTTAATATAGGGACATTGCTATCTATTTTTTGATCTATTTTTCTTTTTAAACCACCAATTAAAATTATATCATTATTTTTTATTCTAACCTTTGTTTGTAATTTTCTAGAAATTTTAGAACCACCTTCAGCATTGAAAGTTCCTGTATTTTCATCATTTGACTTTAGGGATCGTTTTAGCTTAAAATCACTAGCTTCTAAATCTAAATCTAAATATACACTATTATCTTCTTTTATAGATGGAAGAACTTTTAATATTATACCTGCTTCTTTAAAAATTGGGGTATAATATTTTGTATCATTATCATTATTCTCTTGTTTTTCTTGACCTACAATTACTTCCTCTGTCATTTTTAAAGTTCCTGTTTCTCCATTTAATAAAATAATTGAAGGTAACGCATTTATTTTTAAATCTTGGGTTGTTTCAAGTAAATTTAAAGTCAATTCTAAAATATCTTTTCCACTATTAAATTTACTTACAAAACTTATAGAACTACCCAAAACATCTCCTAAACCTTCTATCCCATTTGAAGCTAATGTTTCTAAATAGATTCCATCAGATTTTTTTGAAAGCTTACCTTGAGTATCATAAGCCCAATTAAAACCAAGCTCTTCAAATAAATTTTCTTTTACATCTATAATTTCTGCAGTCACTCTTACTTGTTTTTTTCTTCTATCTAATTGCTTTATTAATTTTTTTGCTGAATAAACAATTTCTCCCATTCCAAACAATATAATTGAATTATTTCCAAAACTAATTGAAACTTTTAATTTATCACCAAAAGTCTCTTTTATAATTTTTGCTATCTCTTCATTATTGAGATTTTCTAGTAAAATATTTTCTATTATATCATTTTTTTGACTTTTTTGTTCTCTTTCTTCTGTTATATTTTTTGACTTTTTTAAGTTTTTTCTATCTACATAAAAATCAAATTTATTAGTTCCTTCAACTATTTCTAAAAAATCACCATCAAATGAATATTCATCAGATAATATTGATATAAAATAAGTTCCTTTTGCTATAGTATCTATTAAATATTCTCCATATTTTCCAGAATATGCTTCTACTGTTTCGGATTTTTTCAAAATAACTTTTATTCCTTCTATCTCTTTATTTGTATTTTTGTCATATATACGTCCAACTAACATATCTTTATTTTCTGATTTTCTTCCACGAAATATTAATGTATTTCCAGCTTTAACTCTTGTTAAGCCATAGGTCGTTTCTACTGTTTTTAAAATTTCATCTATTGAACTACCTTTTTTAAAAAAACCATCTATTGTTATATCTTTTATATACGAATCTCCTATCAATGTATACTTAGAATATTTTGAAAGGTGTGCAAATAAATCAACTATTGGTACATCTTTTAAATCTAACTCTTTTGGATATGTTTCTATACAAAATATATTTAAATTTATTAACATTAATAATATGTAGATTTTATATAGCATTTATATTTTTCTCCTTTTTCCATTTAAATTTCTAATAATTATACGTTCAAAACTATTATTATTGTAATAAAAATAATCTATTTTTTGTATTTTATTATTGATTATATACATAACATTCACTTTTAAATCTATAGCTTCATTATTTTTCTCTATCAATATTGAATCCTGTTTAAAACATATAAATTTTTTATTTTTTTCTAATTGAATAATAAAATTAAAGATATCCTTTTCATTTCCAAAGATATGGCAATAAAAACTTCCTATTTCTTCATCTTTAATTTTTTCAAAACTTTCTCTTCCGATTGTATCAATCGTTATATTATTCTTTTTTGATAGATAATCTATAAAATCTATAACTTCATTTAACCCTTTAAAACTATTTTTTATATTTTCTTCTCTTTGATTTTTCAAATCTGATTTATCTTTAATATCATTTAAAGATAAATTTGACTTGGTTTCTATTTTCTTCATCTCTAAATTTAAATTATTATTTACTTTCTCTAATTCTAATTTTTTTAAATTTAACCTATTTAAATTTAAAAATGGATTGATTAAAATAAAATATGAATTAAAAAAAACTATTAATAATAATAATTTTTTGATATCTAAATTTAGATTTTTTATTATATCTCTAATTCTATTAAAAAATATAATCTTTCACCTTCTTTTTTTATAAAATCAAATATTGATTTTTTAATTTTTGGATTTGATAAAATATACTTTCTAAATTCTGAAATATTTTTAAGTTCTTCTCCTGAACCATTTATTTTAATTTTATTTTCTAAAAACTCAATTTTTTGAAATTTGACTTCTGATTGTTTTGAAACCTCTGAAAAGAAAATTAAAAGGTCATTGATTTCTGATTTTTTAAAAATTTTAATCTCTTGAATTTCTTCCCCTGATTTTACTAAATTTTGATTTAATTCCTTAAGAGTATTTCTTTTTCGAATGTTTTCTTTATTCAAATTTAGAATTTGTTTCTCTAACTTTAAGACTTTAAAGAAAATAAAACCTCCTACAAATAGCTGTATTAAAATTATAAACATAAATATATGCTTTGATAGTTTCGTTATTTCTTTAGAATCTTTTATCTTCCAACCTACATATTTTATAATATCCTTTATCTCACTTACTAAATGTTGGTCTAAATCAATTAATATTTTTAAAATTACTACATCTTTTGTTTCATAAATTGATAATAAC
>JBOFLW010000037.1:0-1946 GCA_051658065.1 Cetobacterium sp. | reverse complement strand
CATATAGAGTTAAAATTCAAGCACATAATGATGTTTTCTTAGTTATGATTGATACAAGTGGAGAGGGATTACATAAAAGAGGTTATAGAAACTTAATAAATGAAGCTCCTTTAAAAGAAACAATGGCAGCAGCACTTGTGCTATTAAGTCGTTGGAAAGGTGGAGATAGACCTTTAATTGATCCAATGTGTGGAACAGGAACTATCGCTATAGAAGCTGCAATGATAGCTAGAAATGTAGCCCCTGGAGTAAATAGAAACTTTGCATCTGAAAAATGGCCAATTATTGAGGAAAATTTATGGATAGATTTAAGAGATGAAGCTTTCTCAAGAGAAGATTATGATAAAGAAGTAAAAATATATGCATCTGATATTGATGAAGAAACACTTATGGTTGCTAAATTAAATGCAATAAAAGCTGGAGTAGATGAAGAGATAGAGTTTAAATGTATGAATTTCTTAGAGTTGGAAAATGTAGCTGAAAAAGGATGCATTATAACAAATCCACCTTATGGAGATCGTCTTTTAGATGATGATGCAGTAGAGAGATTATACGGATTAATGGGAGATATATTCCAAATGAGATTCTCTAAATGGTCTTACTATATAATAACATCATTTGAAGAGTTTGAAAAAGCGTTTGGAAAAAAAGCTACAAAAAATAGAAAATTATATAACGGTGGAATAAAGTGTCACTACTACCAGTATTATGGAGCTAGATAATGAATAGATTTGATTTAATAGTAGTTGGTGGAGGTCCTGCAGGGATCTTCACAGCTATTACAGCAGCTGAAAACGGTTTGAAAGTAGCATTATTAGAAAAAAATAATCGTATTGGAAATAAAATTTTAGTTGCAGGAAGTGGAAAATGTAATCTTACTCATACGGGAAAACCGAAAGAGTTTTTAGATAAGTATGGAGTAAATGGAAAATTTTTAAAAGAAGCGATAAATAAATACTCGCCTGATATGTTAAAAGAGTTCTTTAAAATTAATGGATTACCATTAGTTTTAATAGAAGAAAGTGGTAAATATTTCCCAGAAACTTTTAGTTCAGTAGATGTAGTTTCTATTTTAAAAGCACGTTTAGAAAAGTTAAAAGTAAAAATAATAGACAGTATAAAAATAGAGAATATCTCTAAAGATGAAAATGAGTTTATAATTACAACTAATAAGGAAACTTATATATCGGATAAAATAGCTATCTCTACTGGAGGTAAATCTTATCCTGGAATAGGGACAACAGGAGATGGATATGTTATGGCAAAAGAGCTAGGGCATAAAATAATCCCACCTAGACCAGCTTTAGCACCAATTTTTGTAAAAGATTATATGTTTGAAGAGCTTTCAGGGATAAGTTTTCAAGATGTTAAAGTAACTATTCTGAAAGAGAATAAAAAAATAGTTGAAAAAACAGGAGCTGTACTGTTAACTCATACGAATTTTAGTGGTCCTGGAATACTTGATAACTCTAGATATGTTGAAAATATGTGTACTTTAGAAATAAATTATATTGGAAAAAATTATGAAACATTAAATAGAGAAATAATTGAAGAGATGAACAGTGATGGTAAAAAAACAGCGAAAAAAGTACTGGGACAATATTTTTTACCAGAAAGATTTATAAGAAAGATTTTAAATATTGCAGAAGTATCAGAAGAGTTAAAAATAGCTGAACTATCAAAAGAAAAAAGAGAAACTTTAGTAAGATTATTGACATCAAACAAAATGGAGATAACAAAAGTTGGAAGTTTTGAGATGGCTATGGTAACAAAAGGTGGAGTAGCTATAGATGAAGTAAATTCAAAAACTATGGAATCGAAAATAATTGATGGATTGTATTTTGTTGGAGAAGTACTTGATATAGATGGAGATACAGGTGGATACAATATTCAAGCTGCGTGTTCTATGGGAGTTTTAGCTGGAAAATCTATGAAAAAAAAGGAGA
>JBOFLW010000036.1:0-1364 GCA_051658065.1 Cetobacterium sp. | reverse complement strand
GGATCTATTTTTCTGTTTGATAAATATTCTAAAGCTTCTCTTGCTGTATTTTTAAATATCTCTTCTTTATAGTAGTTATGAGCTTCTTCCATAATATCATAGTATTCTTTATTATCATTAATCTTACTATTTCCTACTTTTTTTATTGAAATATTATATTTTTTTGCTAACTCTTCTACTGCTTCAACAAAAGATATTTTTTTATACTCTGAATAGAACTTTATAGGATTTCCTCCTGCACCACAAACAAAACATTTACAAATATTTTTACTCGGGCTTACCACAAAAGATGGATTATTATCTTGATGAAACGGGCATAAACCTTTGTAGTTTGCACCAGTTTTTTTCAATTCTACAACCTCTCCTACAACCTCTTCAATATGTAATTGTTGTAACAATAAATCAACATCTTCTGATTTATATTTCATTAATATTCTCCTGATTTTTAAGGTCTAATGATTAAAAAATATTTAAGAGCAAAACGCTCTATCCTAAATTATATTATATTTCTAGTAAATATGCAATTTTTTTTTTATAAAATTAAAATAAAAAAGAAGGATGAATCTCTCCATCCTTCTACATTTTTTTACTTTTCAACAGTTTGTGTATTTAACTCTATCTCTCTTAACAACTCTTGAGCTTTAGAATTTATATAATCAGTTTTAACTCTTTCTTTGAAATTTTCAAATTCAGCTTTTTTTTCATCTATCTGAGAAGTTTTCTTATAAATTATATAATCCTTCTGCTCTTTTAAATATTTAATCTCTTCTAAATTTGAACTATAGATATTTTTAACTAGTTCTTGATTATATCCTAATCCTGGAATATAACCCTGTTCTGTTATTGTAGCTATATTTTCAGAGAAAACAACATCTTTTTCTTTTTTTAAATCTTCGAATGTTATTGTTTTATTAGTTAAATCCGCTATAATAGTTTTTACCTCTTCAGCTTTAGCTTCTAAAGCTGAATCTAAAGGTTTTGGAATAATTAAAATGTGACTAGCAGTTACTGTTTCATCTTTTTTATCTTGTACGAAGATAATATGATATCCAAATTGAGTTTTTACAACCTCAGGATAAATTTTTCCAACTTCTCCAGCAAAAGAAGCATCTTCAAACTCTTTTACCATATCACCTTTTTTAAAAGTACCTAAAGATCCTCCAGCTGGTCCACTTGGTCCATCAGAATTCTTTTTAGCTAATTCTGCAAAGTTTTTTGGAGTTATAGTTTTTAATAACTCTTCTGCTTTTGTTTTTGCTCTTTCATTATCTTCTTCTGTTGGTTGTACTTTTAAAACAGCTATATCTGCACCAGCACTTTTTTGTATATCATAGCTATTTGTATTTTCATCAAAGAACTTTTTT
>JBOFLW010000035.1:0-1410 GCA_051658065.1 Cetobacterium sp. | reverse complement strand
TAGGGATTCTACCAGAGGATGTATGAGTTTTAACTACAAACCCCATATCTTCAAGGTCAGACATTACATTTCTTATTGTTGCAGAAGATAGGTCAATATTATATTTTTTAACAAGAGCCCTAGAACCAATTGTATCTCCAGATAGAAGATAGAAATCAATAATAGCACTAAGAACCAGTTTTTCTCTATCACTGACAATCATGCAATCACCCTTTTTAATTTTTATTAGCACTCTATCTTGTGGAGTGCTAATCTTGAAATAAATATAATATAAATAAAAATAAAAGTCAATCTTTTTTTAAAATAAAATAAAAAAAAGTTTAAAAATGGTTAGAAATACTGTATAATTTTTGTAGTGAATAATAATCAAAAGGGGGATAAAATGGGATGTATCATAGGTAAAAGTATTTTTCCTGGAATAGTTATAGGGCAACCTTACATTGAAAGAAAAAAGAAAATAGATATTGAAAATTATAAAATAGCTTCCGAAAAGATTGATGAAGAGGTTGAAAGATTTTTAGAAGCTGTTCAAAAAGCTAAAAATGATATTAGGCAAATTAAAAATAATTTAGAAGGTAAAATTAATAAAGAGGATCTTCAAATATTAACAGTTCATATAATGATGTTAGATGATCCACAATTTATTACTGATATAAAAAAGGGAATAAAAAAAGAAGGAAATAATGCAGAATCAGTTGTAAAAAAAGTATCTAATAAATATATAGAGATGTTTGAAAAAATAGCTGATCCAATATATAAGCAAAGAGCTTTAGATATAAAAGATATTGGTGAAAGAATTATTATGAATTTAACATCTGAAGATAATGTTGATTTAAATTTAAATGGAAAAATTCTTGTAATTAGAGAGCTTCTACCTTCTGAACTTTTAAAGATATATTATAGTGGAATAAAATTAAGTGGAATAATAATGGAATACATCGGTGAAACTTCTCATACGGCAATTTTAACTAAGGCACTTGAAATTCCTACATTAATGGGTGGAAATGATATATTTTCAGTTGATTGGGGAGATCAAATTATACTTGATACAGCTTCGATAGAAGGTAAAGTTATAACAAATCCAGATATTAAAATTTTAAATAAATACAGAGAAGAACAAAATAAATATAAAAATAAAATAAAAGAGATAAATGAAACTATAGATAAAGAAACAATAACTCTTGATAATGAAAGAGTTTATTTACACTTAAATATAGGAGGACGTTTGGATATAACTCAAGTAAGTAAAAAAAATCCAGATGGAATAGGTCTGTTAAGAACAGAACTTATTTATATGGACGCAATAGAGTTTCCAAATGAAGAAAAACAAAGAAAAATTTATGAAAATATAGCTATTGAATTTGAAGAATCTCAAAATAAAAAACCTATAATAATAAGAACTTTAGATAT
>JBOFLW010000034.1:0-1943 GCA_051658065.1 Cetobacterium sp. | reverse complement strand
TAAAAGCAGCTGGATTCTTAACAAGAGACTCAAGAATGGTAGAAAGAAAGAAATACGGAAAGAGAAAAGCAAGAAGATCTCCACAATTCTCAAAGAGATAATTGTTTTTATTCAAGAAGTTTTGCAGATACATTTATGTATCTGCTTTTTTTTATTTGTAAATACTCTAAAAGTTAATTAATTTTTTTAATAAAGTGAAGGTGTAAAATATTAATTACAAAAAAATATTTTGATAGATATAGATATATATAATAGAATTTTAAAATAAAAAATATATATGTAAAAAAAGCGATGACTAAATATTCAGTGATGTTATACTTTACAAAATTACAAAAAAGTTTAGTTGGATTAAAAAAATGATAAAAAATCATTAAAAAAAGCGAAAAAATGTAGACGTAAAAAAGTTGTAAAAAGTTTGAAAAAAATAAAAAAATGTTTACAAATGAATTAAAATATTGTATAAACTACATAACGGGAGAAATTCAAAACGGGGATTTCTAAAAAAAATAAAATTAACTGGAGGGAATTTATATGAAAAAGTTAGCACTTTTATTAGGTTCTTTATTAGTAGTTGGAGCAACTGCATCTGCGAAAGAGGCTGTAGTAGCGCCGGTAGAAGTATCGAAAGAGGTTGTAGTAGTAGCTGAGCCTGTAGTAGAGGTTGTAGAAGTAGAAGCTCCTACATTAAAATTAACATCTATAAAAACGGGAATTTGGTCAGAAAATAAGTCTGGAAAAACAAATGGAAACTTAGGATCAAACTCTTTAAGACTATACACTAATTTTGCTTATGGAGAGGATTGGACAGGATCATTTGCAGCTAGAAGATACTTTACATCAAATACTAAAGATTCTTATGGAGCGGATGATTTATTCAATAAAACAACAACAAGAACTTATGTAGGTGTAACAAGAAATAATATTTTCGAAAATTATTCTTTAGGATTTACATATGTTTCTCAAAACACATGGGATAAATATGATTTAGAATTAGGATTTGCACCAACAAACTGGTTAACTGGTTATGCTTTATATGAATATGTTTCAGCAGCTGGAGAAGATTCTGATGCTAATTATGTAGAATTCCAACCTAAATTATCTTACAATGGATGGGGAATTTCATACTACTTCGAGGGAGAGTATGCGATTGAAAATGATGCAAAATATGAAATTCAACAAGTTAGATTATTTACTCCAAAAGCTAAAATAGGTAAATTTGCAGTATCTGGAGAGTACAGAGGAACATTAAGTCACGAAAGTGAAGATGAAAAAGGAAATACATCTTATGGTGTAGATACTAGAATGGAAAATGCTTTTGATATAAATAGAGTATACGCTCATACAACTTATGAATTAACACCATCAACAACTTTATTCACAAGTTTAGGATACCAGTTCGGTAAATGGGAAGATACAAAAGGAAATACAAAAGATCAAGATATAACAATAGTAGAAACTGGAGTAACTATAAAGTTCTAGTTAGTTAAAATAAATTTCAAGAGAGAATTTTTTTCTCTCTTTTTTTATTTTTAAAAAAAATAAAAAAAGGGTTGACGTAAAATAAAATTTGTGGTACTATTATTAAGTCAGCAGCGAAAAGTTGTTGAAACAATTAAGGACATTAGCAACCGAATAGAGAAAATAGTCAGAAGTTGTGAAAACAACAAAATGCCAGCAACGGCAAAACCATTTAGATGGTTAAAAGGTGTAAGAAAGTCTAAGGACTTAAAATATATTGAATGAAGAGTTTGATCCTGGCTCAGGATGAACGCTGACAGAATGCTTAACACATGCAAGTCGATTCGAGTTACCTTCGGGTAGCGAGGATGGCGGACGGGTGAGTAACGCGTAAGAAACTTGCCTCTCGGACTGGGACAACTGTTGGAAACGACAGCTAATACCGGATATTATGAGATTCTCGCATGGGAAACTCATGAAAGCTA
>JBOFLW010000033.1:0-15763 GCA_051658065.1 Cetobacterium sp. | reverse complement strand
TCCAGAAAGATAAAAGGCTCAAAGCTCTTTTAGGTCATCTTTCTGGAATTAGCACCACACCTCTAAGGTAGGTTGCTGAAACTTCATAGGGCCAGTCCCTCAGTCTCTCTTGATGATTTTTTATTAAATTTATTATACTATATTTGTTATGATTAGTCAATATTTTTATTTCTTTTCTTCAATAAGTGTTAAGTTAACCATCTTATTAAATATAATAGCTATGTAATTTAATTGAGAAAGTCTATTATTTTTAATAGTCTCATCTTTGTCCATAACCATTATAGATTCAAAGTATCTGTTGATAACATCTTCTGTTGATAAGATTGTATTTAAGTATCCTATGTAGTTTTTAGATGCTAACATATCTTCAGTAACCTTTGAAACTTCTTGTGATTTTTTGAACAACTCTTTCTCTACTTCTTCTGCTAATAAATCACAATTTATAGTAATACCATCAAAGCTTTTTGATATATTTCCTACTCTTTTCATTAAAGAAACTAAGTTATTGAAACTATCCATTTTTGTAAATTCATCTACAGCTTTTATTCTTAGTAAAGTATCTACTAAGTTATCAAAGCTCTTATCTACAACTGCTGAAACGATATCTTTTGAGTATCCCATCTCTGTAAATACATTTAATGCTCTTTGTTTAAAGAATTCTAAAACTTCATTTAAAACTTCAGCTTTATTTCTTTTTAATACTCCAGTTTCTTCTAATGCTAATAAAGCTCTTTCAACTAAAGAGTTTAAAGAGACATTTAAATTAGAGTCTAGTATTATATTTACTATTCCTAAAGCAGATCTTCTTAAAGCAAATGGATCTTTAGAACCACTTGGAATTATTCCTACACCAAAACATCCACATAATGTATCCATTCTATCTGATATTCCAGCTATTATACCCTCTATTCCTTTAGGTAGTAAATCTCCTTGATATCTAGGGTAGTAATGCTCCTCTATTCCTTTAGAAACTAGCTCAGATTCTCCTGATTTTAGTGCATAATCTGCTCCCATAAATCCTTGAAGCTTAGTAAACTCTTTTTCTCCAATCATATTAGATACTAAGTCTGCTTTTGCTAAAAGTAAAGTTCTCTGAATTGTTTCTTTTCTAGCTTCCATCCCAGTAGATTCAATTAAATAATCTGCTATATTTTGTGATCTTTCTATCTTATTATAAATTGTTCCTAAATCTTTTTGGAATACAACTTGCTTTAATTTTTCAACATTTTCCATTAAAGGTTTCTTTAAATCTTCATGATAGAAGAATCTTGCATCAGCTAATCTAGCTGATAAAACCTTTTCATTTCCTTTTCTTACATGCTCTGAATCTTCTATTCCGTTTCTTACAACAACAAACTTTGGTAGAAGTTTTCCATCTAAATCTAAAATTGGGAAATATCTTTGGTGAACTTGCATTGAAATTATCAACACATCTTGAGGAACTTCTAAGAAATCTGAATTAAATGTTCCTACTATTGGGAATGGAGACTCAACTAAGTTTGCAACCTCTTTTAACAATTCATCATCTATTAGAACTTGCTCATTTGCACCTTCACAATTTTCTTTAATTAGTTTCTTTATTAAATCTTTTCTCTCTTCAATATCTATAATTACATTATTTTGTTTTATTTTTTCGAAATATTCATCTATTGTTGAAATTTCAAAGTTTTCTCCAAAGAATCTATGACCTCTTGAAGAGTTTCCACTTTTTATTCCTTCTATTTCAAATTGAACAACCTCTTTATCTACTAAAGCTAGGAACCACTGTATTGGTCTAGCAAATTTAAGGTTTTTCTCTCCCCATTTCATTGATTTAGGGAAGTTTATTTCAAGTACTAGCTCTTTTAAAAGTGCTGAAAGAAGATTTTTTGTATTTTCACCTTTCATAAACTTTCTTACTGCAATATATTCACCTTTTGGAGTTTCTATTATCTCTAAATCTGTAGCTTCAACACCTTGTGATTTAGCAAATCCTAAACCAGCTCTTGAAATTTCTCCATTTTCAGCAAAAGCAACTTGCTTAGCAGGACCCATATTTAACATATCTAAATCTGCTTGAGTCTCTGATAATCCCTCTACTAAAACAATCAATCTTCTTGGTGTACCAAAAGTTTTTATCTCTTCAAACTTTACTCTTCTATCATTTAATTTACCTTCTAAGTTCTCTTTCATCTCTTTTAGAGTTTGAACAAGGAATCTTGCAGGTAACTCTTCCATTCCTATTTCAAAAAGTAATCTCACTTTGTATTCCTCCTCTTTTTTCCTTTTACTTCTTTTTTAGTAAAGGATATCCTAGTTCTTTTCTATTTTGTACAAATACCTCTGCACATCTCTTAGCTAGGTTTCTAACTCTTAAAATATAAGACATTCTTTCTGTTGTAGAAATTGCGCCTCTTGAGTCTAGAACATTGAATGCATGAGAACATTTTAAAACATAGTCATATGCTGGCATTACTAAATTTTCATTTAATGCTCTATCTGCTTCTTTTTCATAATCATCAAACCATCTGAAATGGCTTTCTAAATCTGCAATTTCAAATGAATATTTTGAATTTTCATATTCGTATTGATATCTCATATCTCCATATTTAATTCCTGGAGCCCATTCTAAATCATAAACATTCTCTTTATTTTGAATGTATAATGCTAGTCTTTCTAGTCCGTATGTTATCTCTACTGGAATTATTTCTAATTCTAATCCTCCAACTTGTTGGAAATATGTGAATTGAGTTACTTCCATACCGTCTAACCATACTTCCCATCCTAATCCCCAAGCTCCTAAAGTTGGCGATTCCCAATCATCTTCAACAAAACGTATATCATGTTTTAATGGGTCTATCCCTAAAACTTTTAACGATTCTAAATATAACTCTTGAATATTATCTGGTGATGGTTTCATTATAACTTGGAATTGATGATGTTGATAAACTCTATTTGGGTTTTCTCCATATCTTCCATCTTTTGGTCTTCTTGATGGCTCTACATAAGCTATGTTCCATGGCTCAGGTCCTAAAGACATTAAAAATGTGTTCGGGTTAAATGTTCCTGCTCCTGTCTCTATATCATATGGATTTCCAATGATACACCCTTTTGAACTCCAATACTGTTGAAGAGCAAATATCATCTCTTGAAATGTCATTTTCACTTCCTCCTAATTTTTCTTTTTCCTTTTACTTTCTAATAAGCTATCAATTATTATTAGAATAACTCCTATATTTATCCAAACATCAGCTAAATTAAAAACAAATACCCATATACCTCTAAAATCAACCATATCTATAACAAACCCTCTATAAATTCTATCTATTATATTTCCGATTGCTCCACCTAAAATAAATGAATATCCAAGTTTTTCAATAACTGAAAATTTCTCTTTATTTTTATAAAAATAAAAACCTAATCCTAGTATAACTCCAACTGTTAAAACAGATATTATATCTAACTTTCCTTGAAACATTCCAAAAGCTATTCCTCTATTTTTAACATATGTTAGATGGAAAAATTCCCCTATTATGGGGAATGTTTCTCCTTCTAACAAATTGGTGTCTACTACATATTTTGAGATTTGATCTAGAAAAACCAATATAACTATTATCCCTATATATAACACAGCTCACCTCTTTGATAAATTAATCAACTAGTGCTGACGTACATCTTGGACAAATTGTAGGATGCTCTTCGTTAGTTCCTAACTCAGTAGAATACTTCCAACATCTCTCACACTTTTCTCCATCTGCATGCTCAACTTTAACAAATAAAGCTTCTTGTTCCTCACTTTTTACAAAAGAATCATCTTTTTCATTTGTAATTATTAGCTCTGAAACAATAAATATCTCTTTTAAAATTTCTCTATTATCTTTTAAGAACTTTTCTAAATTTTCATCTGCAGTATATAACTTAACTTTAGCATCTAAAGAGTTTCCAATTATTTTGTTCTCCCCTTGTCTTGCTAACTCTAAAGTTTTATTAACATCTTTTCTTAATTTAGAAATTTCTTCCCATTTTGTATCTAATTCATCATTTAAATATAGGTCATTATTTTTATACCAGTCTGTTAATAAAACTGATTCAGAATCTTTTAAAGATTCTGGTAAAGTTTCCCATATCTCTTCTGCTGTAAATGATAGAATTGGAGCTACCATTTTAGTTAATGTAACTAAAATTTCTGACATTACTGTCTGAGCTGCTCTTCTTTCTTTTGATTCTGCTTTTTCAGCATATAATCTATCTTTAATTATATCTAAGTAGAATGCTGACATCTCAATTCCAGAGAAATAATGTATCTCTTGGAATAAGTTATAGAACTCATATTTTTCATATGATTCTGTAACTGCTCTTTTTAATCTTTCTAACTTATTTAATGCCCACTTATCGATTTCCATTAAATCTTCATAAGGTACTGCATCTGTTACTGGATTAAAATCAGCTGAGTTTCCTAATATATATCTTGCTGTATTTCTAACTCTTCTGTAAGCTTCAGCCATCTGTTTTAAGATATTATCTGATATTTTTACATCTTCACTATAATCTACTGATGCACACCATAATCTTAAAATATCTGCTCCATAAACTTTTATTACATCTTGAGGTGCAACAACGTTTCCTACAGATTTAGACATCTTTTTACCCTCTCCATCATTTACGAATCCATGAGTTAAAAGCATCTTAAATGGTGCATCTCCTGTTGATCCAACTGATGTTAATAGAGACGTTTGGAACCATCCTCTATGCTGGTCTGATCCTTCTAAATATAAATCTGCTGGTCTATGAAGGTTTTCTCTAGTTTCTAATACTGATCTATGAGAAACTCCTGAATCAAACCAAACGTCCATTATATTTGTTTCTTTTCTTAACTCTAACCCTTTTAAGTTATATTTTACTAATAACTCTTCTCCGATTAACTCTTCAGCAGTATATTTTACCCAAGCTGATGAACCTTCAGTTTTTACTATTTCAATAACTCTATTTAATATCTCTTTTTCAAATATCTCTTTTCCAGTAACTTCGTTGTAGAATACAGGAATTGGTACTCCCCAAGTTCTTTGTCTTGAGATACACCAGTCTGGTCTTGATTCTAGCATTGAACCAATTCTATTTCTTCCCCAATCAGGAACAAATTTAACATCATCTAAAGCTTTTAAAGCATTTTCTCTTAAATCAGAACCTTCACATCTTATAAACCATTGCTCTGTAGCTCTAAATATTACTGGAGTTTTTGATCTCCAATCATGTGGATAAGAGTGCTCAAACTCTTTATAACTTAATAAATGACCTGTTTCTGTTAAATACTCAGCAATTACTTTATTTGCTTTTTTATAGAATAATCCTGCAAATTGTCCTGCTTCTTCTGTTAAAACACCTTTATTATTTATTGGTGAAATTATTGGTAATCCATATCTTACTCCTACAACATAGTCATCTTGACCATGTCCTGGTGCAGTATGAACTACTCCTGTTCCAGCTTCAGCTGTTACATGAGTTCCTAAAACAACTTTTCCAGTTCTATCTAAGAAAGGATGCTTATAAGTTAAGTTTTCTAAATCAGCTCCTAAGAACTCTTTAACTAACTCTACCTCTTTTATTCCCATATCTACGAAAGCTTTATCAGCTAAAACTTTTGCTAAAATAAGATTTCCTTTTTCTGTTTTGTATATTCCATACTCAAACTCACCATTTAATGCTATTCCTGTATTTGCTGGTAATGTCCATGGAGTTGTTGTCCAAATAACTAAATGTAATGATTCAGCCATTCCTAATTTTTCCATAATCTCTTTATTAGCTTCCATTTTTACATAAATTGATGGTGATACATGATTTTTATATTCAATTTCTGCTTCAGCCAGAGCTGTTTCAGTTACAGGTGACCAGTAAATCGGCTTTAACCCTTTAAAGATATATCCGTTTTCGTAAAGCTCTCCGAATACTTCTAACTGTTTAGCCTCATATTCTGGATTTAAAGTTAAATAAGGTTTATCCCACTCTCCTAGTATTCCTAGTCTTTGGAATCCTTCTTTTTGTATTTCTACCCATTTTTTTGCATAAGCTGCACACTTTTCTCTAATTTCAAGTGCTGACATCTCTTTCATTTTTGAACCTAATTCTTCACTTACTTTTAACTCAATAGGTAATCCATGAGTATCCCATCCTGGAACGTAAGGAACTGTATAACCAGTTAATCTTTTATACTTTAAAATGATATCTTTTAAAATTTTATTTAAAGCATGACCTATATGTATTCCACCGTTTGCGTATGGAGGTCCATCGTGAAGAATAAATGATTCTCCCCCTTTTTCTAGTCCTTTTTCATAAATCTTTTGCTCATCCCACTTTTTTAATATGTTTGGCTCCTTAATTGGTAAGTTTGCCCTCATTTGAAAACTTGTTTTGGGAAGGTGTAGTGTTTTACCATAATCTCTTTCTTCCATTTAGACTTCCTCCTTATATACATTTAATGTTATTTTTACCTCTGTACTTTTTCCCTCTTCAGAGAAATGTTTGATTACTCCACGATGATCTTTTATTATTTTTTTTACAAAAAATAAGCCTAAGCCTAAAGTTTGCATTGAATAAGTTATAAAAGGTTCGTAAATATGTTCTAATTGTTTCGACGAAATTCCCTCTCCATTATCTATAACTTTGAGTTCAATTTTTCCATTGATTTTTCGTTTTGATAAAATAATATCTATTCTTTTATTATTTTTTTTATTTGAAAGAGCATTTCTAGAATTATCTATAAGCTCTTTTATTACTTTCTCTAATTGATTTTTGTTTCCTAAAACAATTCCATTAGTTGCACTAAAGAAAGAAACAAAAATATTTTCATTTTTAAATTTTTTACTATAACTAGCTATGACATTGTTTATAATTTCATCTAAGCAAACCCTTTCAAATTTAGAATCTTTTTCCTCTGAGTAAAACTTCAATGATTCATTATCCTCTTTAATTCTTGAAAGGTAAGGTTTTATTACTGTTAACTCTTCTATTATTTTTTGAGCTGAATTTTCAGAATCGATACATTTTAATAATTTATCTACAACTTCGCCTCTAAGATTTAAAAATCTTTTTGCTAACTTTTCAATTGTCATTACTCTTTGAGTTTCTAAAGTATCTATTGCAATCTCTTTATTGTTTATTCCTATTGAAAAGTTCATTGAAAGTAAATTTAAAAGCTCTAATTCCTCTTGATTTATTCTAATATCTTTTGTGTAGTTATCTACAACAATAACTCCAGAATATTTTCCTGCACCATGTATTGGAAAAATAAAAAAGTTTTTTAATCCAACAGCTTTAAGAACATCATTACCAAAATCATACTTATATCCAACATCATTTTTATAAATTATTTTTTGCTCTTTAAATGATTTAGCTAATAAATTTTCATTATTAATAGGTATTTTTGTAAATAATATTAATTCTTTCAAATTTTTCAATTGGAATTTAAATCCTTTTTTACTATCCTCTTTTAAATTTGAATTTATAGAAATCTCTTGACCTATTAAATAGTCATTTTCTCTACTATATCTAAAATACATAGCTCTACTATAACCGAGTCCAACCTCTGAAGTAAATCCAGAAACTAATTTTTTTATAGTTTTGAATGTATCCTGTTCTATATTTATTCCCATTAATAATTTATCAATAGCTTCTATTTTTTCAATATTTTTAACTAACTCTTTGTTTTGAACAGTTAAATCCTCTTGAGCTACATTTAATTTCTCAATCATCTCTTTAAAAGATATTGATAACGTCCTAATTTCACCTTGACCTATAACTTTGATCTCATCAACTTTTTGACCTGTTGAAATTTTATTTGCTAAATCTGCAATTTGAGTTAATGGCATCAATAGTTTTTTCAAAACTTTACTTGAAACAGTTGAACTTATTATCATTATTAAAAGCACTAATATTCCAATGTAAAGTGACGTTATTAATTTTTCTTGTGTTAACGTTTCTTTAGAAAGTGAGATTATAAAACTTCCTAAATAAATATCATTATAACCTATTAAATTATAAATTCCTACATAATATGATAAACCATTAATTTTTTTATTTAAATAATAGTTTTTATAATCTTTTTTTAATATCTCTTTATGCATTCTATAAGAGAAGAAAAATTTAGCTTGAAGCTCATCTTTATCTAAACTATTTGTTACGAAATAAACTTTATCTTTAGAACTAAGCTCTAATCCCTCTGTTAAAGATGTTAAAAAATCTTTATTTATCGGAACAGAAACAACTAAGTAATATGTTGTTGTTTCTGTTCCATAAGGTATTACAATTCTTGCATAAATTTTATCATGAACTGCTGCTAAATAATAACCATTTTCTTCAAACTCTTTTTTTGTTGAAGTTTCTAAAAGAATATGAATATTATCCTCTGTTAAAGTTCCTAAATTATTTTTATTTCCATGTTCACCTAATAGCTCTCCATCTGAAGAGATGATAGTTATAACTGAGTTATAATAACTTCTAAAATCCTCTTTTAAAAGATTATATTTTAACATCTCTGCAATTTGTTGATTACCTTCATTTATTCTATATTTACCAATCTCTTTATAAACATCATTTCTAATATCTCCAAAGTAAGATTTATAATTACTCATAAGTAGATTCATCTTATTTTTAGTAGTATCTTCTATTCTTTGTTCCATATCTTGAAACGATGTTAAAGCTACTACAATTGCTATCAAAATAGAGGTTATAAATATTGCTATATCATTATAAAAAATTATTTTGATTAACAATGAATTTTGTTTTATCCTCATAATTTAAAGTCCCTTTTTAGTTAATCCTACTCTTTCCCTCTCTTTATCAATATCTTTTATCTTAACTTTTATAATTTGACCAACAGATAAAACCTTGCTTGGGTCATCTATAAATTTATCAGAGATTTCAGAGATATGAAGTAATGCATCATTTTTTAAACCTATATCTATAAAGGCTCCAAATTTTATTACATTTCTTACTGTTCCTTCAAGTTCCATTCCTGGCTGAAGATTATCTATTTTTAATATATCTGACTTTAATAGAGGTTTTGGAATACTATCCCTTGGATCTCTTCTCTCTTTTATTAAAGCTTCATATATATCTTTCACTGTTTCGTAACCATAATTATTTTCAATAGAATAAGATTTAACATCAAAATCTTTTAAAACTTCTTTTGCATTTAATAAATCTTCTTCATACTGAACTAAAGATATTCCAACATTTTTCAATATATCTTGAGCTATTTTATAAGATTCTGGATGGATTATTGTATTATCTAAAGGATTTTCTCCATCTAGTATAATTAAGAATCCTGCCATCTGCTCATAAGCTTTAGCTCCTAAACCTTTAACTTTTAATAGTTGTTTTCTATTTTTAAAGTTTCCATTTTCTTTTCTGTAATCAACTATAGCTTTGGCCACACCTTTTTTTACACCTGAAACATAAGCTAAAAGTGCCCAAGATGCAGTATTAACATTTACTCCAACACCATTTACTACTAATTGAATTACCTCTTCTAAAGATTGGTCCAATCTTTTTTGATTAACATCATGTTGATACATTCCAACACCTATAGATTTTGGATCAATTTTAACCAATTCTGCTAACGGATCTTGAATTCTTTTCCCTATTGAAATAGCTCCTCTAACTGTTACATCTAAATCAGGAAACTCCTCTACAGCTATTTTTGAAGCTGAATATATTGATGCCCCTGCTTCATTTCCAATTAAATATTTTACATCTGATTTAATATCTTTCAATACTTGAGCAACAAAACTTTCTGTTTCTCTAGATGCAGTTCCATTTCCAATAACAATTATATCTATATTGTATTTCTGAATAAAATCTTTCATTTTTCTCTCAGCTTCTTTTAACTGATTTTCATGATGCATCTCTTTCACTAAATAAAAAACAGTATTCTCTTTAAAGAATCCATCTTTATCAATTATAGCTACTTTACAACCTGTTCTATAACCTGGATCTAATGCAAGTATATTTTTTTCATGTAATGGAGGTTGCATTAATAAGTTTTTTAAATTTTCTTTAAATACAACAATCGCTTCATCTTCTGCTTTTTCTGTTAATATATTTCTAACTTCTCTTTCAATAGAAGGTAAAATCAATCTATCTAAAGCATCTATAACTATTTCTTTATGTAATGAAACTATCTCTTTATTTTTAAAGTCTTTCAATAAATAGTTTTCAATAAAAATTCTATCTTTTTCTTCAAAGTTTAAAGATGTTGATAAAACGCCTTCATTTTCTCCTCTATTTAAAGCTAAAATTCTATGAGATAAAACTTTTGCTAATGGCTCTATGTACTCATAATAATCTTTATAAAGTTGTTTTTGATCCAACTCTTCCGCTTTTTTACTTTTTTTAGATTGAACATATGCTTTTTTCAACATATCTTCTCTCAATTTTTCTCTATATTCAACAGTTTCAGATAAATTTTGAGCTACAATTAATTTTGCACCATCAATAGCATTTTCTATATCTAGCACTTCTTCTGTAATAAATAACTCTGCATTTTTTCTTAACTCTTCTAATGAAGAAACTGTATATATTTTTTGTGATAATGGCTCTAATCCAAGTTCTTTAGCTATATCTGCTTTAGTTTTTCTCTTCTTTTTATATGGAAAATAAATATCCTCTACAGCTTGTAGCTTTTGAGCAGAGTTTATTTTTAAGACTAATTCATCTGTTAATTTTCCCTGTTCTTCGATTAACCTGATAACCTCTTCTTTTCTTATTTCTAAGTTTCTTAAATAAGTTATTAACTCAGATATTTTTAAAATATTTGTTTCATCTAAATTACTAGTAATTTCTTTTCTATATCTTGCGATGAACGGTACTGTTGCTCCTTCATCTAAAAGTTTAACAGTATTAATTATCTGTTCGATTTTCAATCCTGTTTCTTTACTGATTTTATTAAAGAGTGTATCCATTAATCCTCCTTTACACAGTGAATTTACCTCGTATTATACCATATTTTAACAATCAATGTCTAATATAAACAGAAAAAAAGGTGCCTTTTCAGGCACCTAAATTCATGCAATTAGTTTTTCTTTGCAGCTTCGAACTTTGCCCAAACACCAGATTTGTCTAATAAAGACTTTACTGTTCTTGTAGGTTGTGCTCCATTCATAAGGAATTTAACGATCTCTTCTTCTTTAAGAGTTACTTTTCCTTCTTCTAATGGGAAGTAGTTTCCTAAGTAAGCTACTGCCTTTCCATCTCTTCTTGATAAAGCTTCCATTGCAGCTATTCTGTATACAGGTCTCTTTTTGCTTCCCATTCTAGTTAATCTTAATTTTAACATTTAAAATCACTCCTCTTATCTTTCTATTTTTTTATTTTGGTATCATTTACCTAAATCTCTATTTAAAATGGAAACTTCATTCCACCTTTTCTTCCACCCATTCCAGGAAGTTGTGGGAATTTTCCAGTCGAGAACATCTTCATCATTTCTCTCATTTGTTCAAACTGCTTCAATAATTTATTTATATCAGCAACATCTGATCCACTACCCTTAGCTATTCTTTGTTTACGACTAGCTTTTAATATCTCTGGCTTTTTTCTTTCTTCTTTAGTCATTGATTGAATAATGGCTTCTACTTTTTTCATCTCTTTTTCAGCAGGTGCTAAATCTCCTATTTGACCCATACCTGGAATCATTTTTAGAATATTTCCTAATGAACCTAGCTTTTTTATATTTTGCAATTGTTTTAAGAAATCATCTAAATCAAATTTCTGAGTTCTAATTTTCTCTTCTAAAGATTTTGCATCCTCTTCACCTATTGCTTCTTGAGCTTTTTCAACTAATGAAACAACGTCACCCATTCCTAAAATTCTTGAAGCTAATCTTTCAGGATGGAATAGTTCTAAATCATCTATTTTTTCTCCAGTTCCAACGAATTTAATTGGCTTTCCAACAACTGATTTTACTGAAAGTGCTGCTCCACCTCTTGTATCTCCGTCAAACTTTGTTAGTACAACTCCATCGATACTCAATGCATTATTGAATGATTGTGCAAGATTAACTGCATCTTGTCCTATCATTGCATCTACTACTAAAAGTATCTCTTGTGGTCTTACTACCTTTTTTACATCTTTTAACTCTTCCATTAATTTTTCATCTATATGTAATCTTCCAGCAGTATCTATTATTAAATACGTTGCTCCAGATTCTTTAGCTTTTTGTAATCCTCTTTCACAAATACCAACAGCGTCATTACTTCCTATTTCAAAGTAAACCTCTGCTCCTATTTGTTGTGCCAAAACTTCTAATTGCTTCATAGCTGCAGGTCTATAAATATCTGCCCCTATTAAGAAAGGTTTTTCACCTTGTTTTTTTAAATGCTTTGCCAATTTTCCTGCGAATGTTGTTTTTCCAGCTCCTTGAAGACCTGCTAACATTATTACAGTTGGATTTTTTATACTTTTTGTTAATCTTGAGTTTGTTCCCCCTAAAAGTTCTACTAACTCATCATTAACTATTTTTATAAACTGTTGTCCTGGATTTACTCCAGTTAAAACCTCTGCTCCAACAGCTTTCTCTTGAATTTTCACAATAAATTCTTTTACAACTTTATAGTTTACGTCGGCCTCTAGTAAAGACATTCTAACTTCACGTAAAGCCTCTTTTATATTACTTTCGCTTAGTTTTCCATGACCTCTAACTTTTTTCATTATGTCTTGGAATCTATTTCCTAAATTTTCTAACATGGCTACCCCTACTAAAAGTTTTTTTCGATTATCTCTTCCAGTTTTTCAATTTTAAAATTTTTCTTTAAATTATTCAACTGTTTCAATAGCTCTACATCTCTTTTGTAAAATCCTATTTTCTCTTCATAATCTCTCAGAATTTTTATTCCTCTTCTTATGTTATCATAGACAGCTTGTCTAGTTATATTGTATTTCTTTCCTATCTCTGTAAGAGAAAGGTCTCCTTCGAAGTGCTCTAACAAATATTCTTTTTGTCTATCACTTAAAAGATTACTATAATAGTCAAGCAGAATAGAGACTTCCAACATCTCATTCAATTCCATAACATCACCAAGATATTATATCTATTCTTATAAATTTTGTCAAGCATTTTTTCTTTACAATTCTATTAATTTAATAACTATAAAAATAACTTCCACCTGTGAATTCTTTCAGTATAGATTCATCTGGAACATACTTATCTGGGATAGATATAAAATAATTTAACATTCTTAAAAGTTTTCTAGCTTCATCATAATGAGGACTATTCATTTTTATTTTGATAAGCTCCCTCTCCACAGCTGGTTTCAAGACTCCTATTTCATAAGTTAAACTTGTATCAAATATAATATCTGCATTTTCTTGATAAGGGAAAATGTTCTTTTCTTCTCCTCTTCTGACTCTTTCCCACATCTCTAAAGTTTCTTCGGCATTAAAATTTCTAGAGATACTATCTCTAACAATTCTTCTCATTTTTCTTACAACGCTGGTTTTTATTCTATTGTGAGAATCTATATTAAGTTGAGTTAAACAACTTATATAGATTTTAAATATATGATTTTGAGCAATTCCTTCAATTAAAGAACTATTCAATCCATGAATTCCTTCTAAAATTATAATTGAATCTTTTTTTATCCTTACTATTTCTCCTTTTTCTTTTTTTCTTCCAGTACTGAAATCATATTTTGGAATTTCAACCTCTTTTCCAAGCATAAGATCTTTTAGGTTCTTATTCAACAATTTAATATCTAAAGCTTCTATCGTTTCAAAATCTTTCTTTCCATCCTCATCTAAAGGAATATCATCTCGATCTTTATAATAATCATCTAAAGATATCATCAACGGTTTTATTTCCGAAGCCATCATATGTAGTTTTAACCTATTACTAAAAGTTGTTTTACCTGAAGAACTTGGTCCTGCTATAGTTACAATTTTTATATCTTCATCCTCTAATATCTTTTCAGAAATTTTAGTTATCTTCTTATCATGTAAAGTTTCATTTACTCTTATTAATCCTACTATTTTTCCAGATAAATTTATTCTATTTAAACTTCCTACACATGAAACTCCCATTATGTCATTCCATTTAGAACTTTCTTTGTATACTTTAGCTAGTTTTTTATCATCTATCATTCGTGGTATCTCAATAACACCATTAATATCTTCAAGAGTTTTAAAAATAAAACCTTCATCGTAACTATATATTTCGAACTCTTTTATAAAACCTGTATTTTTATAAAGTTCTTCAATAAAATAACTTCGATATTTATCTATCTCATATATAAAAAATGAAACTATACCTGTCGTTTCCAAAAGTTCTTTTAAATCTTCACGTATATTTTGTAAATATTTTTTATTTATATTCTCTGAGTTAAAATGTATTTTTTTCAATATTTTTTTTTCATTAATAATCTCTTTCATTCTATTTTTAATTTTTTCAATTTCATCTTCTGAAATATGTTTTTGTCCATTAACTGTTATATAAACACCATTGTTTAAAGAGTTTCTAAAAGTTAATTCATATTCTGGATAAATATCATTAATAGCCTTCAATAAAATTAATTTAGCTGTTAAATGATATTTTCTACTATCAAATTTTTCCATAATTTCCTCCTTAAAATAAAAATAACTCTAAAATAATATTTACATTAATTTAGAGTTATCCTTTTATTTGTTTTAAATATCTTTTTCTATTAAATTACATGCATAAAAATGACCTGGAGAAATCTCTCTTAATTGAGGAGTCCTATTTTCACATTCTGGTACTGCAATACTGCATCTTTTTCTAAATCTGCAACCCACTCCTGGGTTAATTGGGGATGTTATTTCTCCTTTTAGCATCTCTCTATTCATTTTATGTTTTATGCTTGCTACTGGAATTGCTGATAATAAAGCTTTTGTATATGGATGTACTGGATTTTTAAATAACTCTTTTGCTGGTGCTTTTTCTACTAACTCTCCTAAATACATTACAGCTATATCATCTGAGAAATGTTTAACCACAGATAAATCATGTGTTATAAACATAAATGTTAATCCAAATTCCTCTTGTAAATCTTTCATTAAGTTCAATACTTGAGCTTGTATTGAAACGTCCAATGCTGAAACTGGTTCATCACAAACTATAAATTTTGGATTTAATGCTAATGCTCTAGCTATACCTATTCTTTGTCTTCTTCCACCATCCAATTCATGAGGATAAGTATTTGTAAGTCTTTCACTTAATCCAACCGTTTCCATAAGCTCAGTTACTTTTTCATTTAACTCTTTTTTATTTGCACATTTTTTATGTATTATTAAAGGCTCTGCAATTATCTCACTGACAGTCATTCTAGGATTTAATGAAGCATATGGGTCTTGGAAAATTATTTGCATCTCTTCTCTTAATTTTACCATTTCAGCTTTTCCATACTCTCTTATATTTTTACCTTCAAATAGTATTTCACCATCAGTGGCTTCTAATAATCTTAATACAACCCTTCCTGTTGTCGATTTTCCACATCCTGATTCTCCAACAACACCTAAAGTTTTTCCTCTCTCAATTGAGAATGTAACTCCATCAACTGCGTGTAATAATCCTTTTGGTGTATTAAAATATTTTTTTAAATTTCTTACTTCTAGTATATTATCTGCCATCTTTTCCCCCTTGAAGCTCTACTACATTTATTATTCCTTCATAAGCTAAACATTTAACTTTATGTCCATTATCATTTGTTGTTTTTGGTATTGTTGTTGAACACGCTTCTTGAGCATGAGGACATCTTGGATGGAATCTACATCCTGAAGGTAA